>JAAYDE010000143.1 GCA_012729375.1 Deltaproteobacteria bacterium
CAGGGCCTCCAAAAAAGCGGAAGCCGTCCCGGCGGCGTTGCAGATCGGCAGGCAGAGGGCGATTTTCATGGAAAAAAGCGGACGTTCGGCACTTTCATTGCCAACACCAGGGGAGAACGGCCAGGCCCCTTGTCAGACCCGAAAAATTAAAATTTGAACAGATCTCCAAATTGCGTTGGGGATTCCTCATGTTTGGACGCAACCTTGCCTCTGGCTTTTTTTCTGGCGATAAGGTCATGAATCTTGGCCAGGGAAAAAAAGTGGAGGTAGATCAAAGGCAGGAAACCTTTGCCGCGCAATTCCAGAAAATCGTTGTTGCTGAGGTTGTTGAACCGGGCATCATCGACCCGCAGCAATCCTTCAACCTTGATCGCGGTTTTTTCCCCGGTTTTTACCTGCAGATCAAGGGGAACCAGAAGATCTTTCTGGCGCAGGGCCCTGGAAAAAACCTCGGCGGCCTGGGCTGACTTTTGATACTCGTTGATGAAATTTAAGGCCTTTTCAAGAGCAGGCGTTTTGTCCCCTTTACGGTCAAACAGAGGCTCCCCGCCCGACTCGTTCAGCAGGCCGCTCCCTTCGTCGATACAAAGGACGAGTTCCGCGGATTCCCCCTCGGGTTTTGCGTAAATGAAGGGATAACGGCGCAAGGTGGCCGGAATATAGTCGCCGAGCCACCGGCCCGCAGCGTCGACAAAGAGATTTTCTCCTTTTTCGACCCCCAAAAGAACAAAAACACCGAAATGTTCATGATGCCGGGAAAAAACAATGGGAAAATTTTGGGCCGCAACGGGGAATTCGGTAGCCGTCAGGGAAACCAGGCTTTCTTTTTGGGCGAATAGATAAGAGGTGATGGGAAGAAGGCGTTTTCCGCCGAGATTTTTACTGCTAACCGGTAAAATCTTGCTCATGGAATTTTTCCTTGGACAGGGAATTGAAAAGCACAACTCCCCTCCACCCAGGGTGGGAGGGCGGGAGAAAGGGTTGAGGTTGGCGAACTTAACCCTCCCCCCGTCCCTCCCAGCGAGGGAGGGGCAATAAACCTTCACCCCTCATCCCGGCGTGGGAGAACCGGGGGAGGGGGATTTCATCACACCTTACTGAACGCCGGCTTCCCTTTTGGGCAGTTCCTCTTTCAGCACCTTGGCGTAGGCGTTGCGGGCGGTCTTGGCGATGGCCAGAAGCTGCTGAAGGCGGGCGATCTCCCGCTCGGTGATCTGCAGGCTGGCCAGATTCGCTTTGGCCTTTTCGTTGAGATCGTCCAGGTTGTATTGGATGCCGTCGATGGTTACGTTTTTGTTAGAGTTTTCTGCCATTGAAAGATCCTTTTCCGTGAAGAATTAAAGGGCACGCCGCGGCCGAAATTGGCCAATGCCGGAAATAGAGTGCCATCCTTATTGCTTGTCCCGGGGCCACGGCAGGACATTAAAAAGCCCCCGACGCTCGAAAGCATCGGGGGCTTTTCCTTAAAGCGTCGCTTCTAGAAGTGGCTTGAAAGCAACACTCCGTTTTGCCAGGGCCCGCATCAGGCGAGGATGATGTTGTCGGCGGTCAGGTAATGGAAGACGTCGAAGGGGTTGTCGTCCATGCTGACGCCGAAATCAATTCTGCCGATGAGAGCGATTTCGTCGAAAGACTGGTCTTGCAGATAGATGTTGTATTCTCCGTCCTGGGGAGTAGCGGGAGTATGATCCAACGGAGTAGCATCATCGACAAGGTGGACCACCTGCTCACCGGAGCCGGCGGCTCTACCGGCGATGAGCCTGCCGTTGACATAGACACCCACGGCGTCGTAGCCATTGCCGGCTTCTTCGGTGTACCAGCTGAAATCGAGCCAGTCACCCATGAGACCCTCGAAGGTGACATCACGGTAGACAACCTGGCCGGCCGGATCCTCATCAACACCGGCAAAGGTGGAACCCCAGTTTGCCACGAGGCCATCGGTAATGGCATCAACAGCTGCGGTGTTGAGGTTGGTATTCAGGTCGCCGAGATCGACTTCGCCGTTTTCCTTGGCCAGGAAGATGACATAGCCGAAACCGGGGTTGAGTACCTGCCAATCATCGAACTCGGTGGCGGTCAGCTTGGCGGCCAGCGTCATCGGCCCGTCGCCGACTTCATAGTTGACCGTGCCAACGTTGAAGGTGAAGGACCCGTCGTCGGTCATGATCGTCGTATCGTTCAGATCGAGAACGGCCCAGGCCTGCTGACCGATCTGGACATCGCCGTTGACATAGTCGGAGATGGTGATGTCGAGATTACCGAGAACTGCTTGAACTGCTGGGGAATCAATAAGGTCTTGAATATCGGAAATTTGGTTGAAATCGGTGTCGCCATCGGCCAAATCGCCGCCGAAGTTGTAGAAAATAACCTCATTGGTGCCTTCAATCCAGAATGCTTCCCAACCACCATAACCAAGGTCATTAGCGGCTTGGGCCATCTGGGCCGCGACTACTTCGCCGGCGGATGGATCAGTGATGGTAACGCCACCGGGAAGGGAGATGTCGTCATCGCCATCACCAGCATAATCCCCGAAGGTTGCGGTGAAATACTCTATGCCGGGGAGAACGCCGGATGCGGGAACCTTGAGGGTATAGTCGCCCCAGAAGTAGGTGTTGAAGTTGACGACGGTGTCGTAGCCGTTTTCGAAACCTTCGTAACGAACGGTGTCGTTGCTGAACAGCCCGGTGCCGAGGACGATGACGTCGCCGCCACACTCGTCGTCGTTGCTGCAGTACCAGAAATCGTCGGCGCCGGCGGTGACGACGTTGTCGCTGCCGTAGAAGCTCATGAAGCCCACCATCGGCAACTGCATGTCGAAGGCCCAGTCGTCCCAGGCGAAGTTCCAGCCGTCGTAATCCCCCTTGGCATCGATGGCCGCGATGGAAGGATTAAAGATATTGCTGTTGAACGCGCCTACGCTGTTAAGGTTGGTCCCGTACCACCCGTTCAACTGGCTGATTTCCAGGGGGGACAGATCCGAAGGCGGGGAGATCTGGATATCCAGGTCGGTGCCCAGCATCAAACCGTCGATCTTGGACTCGACAACGAGGGTGTTGCCGGGGCCATCCTTGGCCACCAGAAGCTTGCTGAGGACGTCGTCGTTGTTGATGATCTTCTTGATGGTCTGGTTGATCTGCAGGTCGCTGGTCCAGCCGTTGGTGCTGGGAATCAGGCTCTGCTCGATGGGGCAGGCGCAGGACTCGAAGCCCTTGAAGGTAATCTGCATCGTGGCTTTGTAGAGCTGGTACTGGTTGTTGGCGTCCGATTGCAGATTGTCGATATCCATCCGTGCCCAGGGGAAACCTTCGGCCGCGTTGAATACCCAGACGGCCTTCTCGCCCGTGTTGTCAACGTAGATGGCGTCATCGCCGTTGCCGCCGTAGATGTTGGCGTCGCCGGCGCCGGGGGTACGAATGATGTCGTCGCCGTCGCCGCCGTAGATGTTGATCTGATAGTCGCCGTCGTCGATCAGGGACTGGTTGTCATACCAGTTGCTGGCAAAGAACCAGGGAAGGAAGAGTCCGTCACCGATATCTCCTGGATAGTTATCATCGCCAGGCTGCTCCGGCACCGGGAACATCGGCAGGTTCAGGAATGCCATCTCGGAGCCGTCGTCGGCCAGACCGCGATAGCGATCGATGTGGACGACGATTTCGTCGTCGCCGTCGTTGCCGTCGACGTGAAGGACAAAGTCTTCGCGGGTAACGCCGCCGTCATAGGCGAAGTTGTCATCGTCAATGGCGATGTCGAAGAAGTCGTTGCCGGTGCCGCCGGTGTATTCGAAACTGATGTCGTCGGCTGCCGGATCGTCCTGCTCATCCTGGAGATCCATGTACTTGGCGGCCACTTCTTCGGTAAGAGCGGCGTACAGGGTCAGATCTCCTTTGAATTCGGAGGCGTCGAAGACGCGGACGTCCTTCAGGGCATTCTGATTCCCCCTGAGGGTTCCAAGCCGGCCCCAGGTGTTGGAGTTGCCGATGGTCAGGTCGGCGAAGGATTCGGTCTGGTTGGGGTCGGTGGCGACGGTCACTTCGCGCAGGGCGTTGTTGGTGGAGCGCAGGCCGGCCAGGGAGCTGGGCTTGTCCTCGTCGCCATAGACGGTGACGATGAACTTGTCGATGCCGGGGCGCCGGATGCTGTCGTTCCATTCGTTGTCGTCATAGGGCTTGCTCATGGCGCCGATGACCAGCTCGCCGCCGTCGCCGAGAAGGCCGACTTTTTCGAGGTCGACGTTGATGGTCAGTTCTTCGTCCTGAACGGAGGGATCGTCGATGGCGCGCTCGTAGCGGTTGTTGTTCTCATATTCGGAGGCCGCGGCGCGGGCGACTTCGAGCTGCTGCGATTCGATGGTCAGCGTGTTGAGCTGATCGTTGGTGATGCCGTCGACGGTCAGGCGGATGGTCTGGCCGACACGCTGCAGGTTGAGGACGGGGCTGATGTCGGTCAGGAAGGCATCGCCGAGTTCGGCCTGCAGGGTCTGCAGGGCGGCATCGCCGGGGTTGTCGGCCTTCAGTTCGACGATGGCGGCCTGAATGGCGGCCAGAAGATCTGCGTAGGTCTGGATCTCGTCGCCGGCGCCGTCGGGATCTTCGTCGACGTACTGGTCGAGGTCATATTCCACGCCGTTGAGATTGAAATGCAGCTGACGCAGGAACACGCCGACGAGGGGCAGCAGTTGATCCTGGTTGTTCGGTGCCTTGGAGAGGTCGTAGGTCTCGTCGTAGGCGTCCTCGTTCATGACCAGCAGGTCAATGGTGGGCTGGGTGCTGATGGGCGTGGGGATCAGGTAGTCGGGGTCGAAATAGACGCTTAGATCCGACTCGGCCCAGTGCGAATCGCGGCTGCCGGTGTAGCCCATGACCACGGTCATCTCGTTGAGGGCGCGGGCGCCGGTGCCGTCGCTGTACTTGGTGGTCATGTTCTGGATGACCAGATTGGCTTCGGAATGCCAGGAGCCGATGGTCTCGACGCCGTTCATGTTCTCGGCATTCAGATAGACATTGGTCTCGTAAATTCCATCATCGTAGTAATAGCCGGAATTAATGTGGGCATTCAGGGCATCGATGAGAACGGTCTCGATGCTGTAGGTGCGCGGGGTGACCGGCATGTTGCCGCCGCCCTCATACACGCCTTCGGTGAGCTGAGCTTCGAGGGTGTCGTGGCCGCCCTTGCCGTCGAGAAGGTCACCGGTGCCGAGGGTGTTGACCTGAGCGCCACGGTAATTCTGAATTACATCAGCGATGAAAAGATCGTCGCCGCCGCTTCCGGGGGTTCCGGGAACGCCGCCAACGATGGCGTCGGAGAAGTTGTCGCGAAGCTCGGTGAGGTAGAACGGGGGCACTTCGCCGGGTTCTTCGCCGTCGATGGCGGCGATGGCGGCGGCTACGGTGGCGTCGTCATCGGTGACATTGGCGATGACGGCCTGCAGAGCGGAAAGCTCGGTGTCCTGTCCCCAATGGTCCAGGGTGTAATAGGTGGCTACTTCAACCTTGTTGTTGAACTGGGCGGCGGCGGCGCCGA
>JAAYDE010000088.1 GCA_012729375.1 Deltaproteobacteria bacterium
CATGGATTGATAGTAGGGTATTGACAGGAAAGTTGCCGAATGGTATTTTTCCTGCCCAGGGAAAGGGGAGGGTTAGAAGCGCCCGAAGACCATCTATCCAAAAGATATAAAAACCAAGGAGGATTACCATGGCAACTGATAAGCAATGTGAATGTGGAAGCGAAGGGAACTGCTGGCACCTCTGTCGCGTCAAGAAAAAAGGTTATGTAGGCGCAGCCCAGGTTAAAACCTATCTCGCCGAGCAGAAGTTTGTTTGCGAAAAATGCGGCGCCAAAGTTGGTAAAGCCGAATACGTTTGTTTCCCCAAGGCTCTGTAAGAGGCCGATAACCCTTTATCCCGTTTCAAAGTTTATTTAAGTTATCCCCTTTTCTAAAAACAAGTTTGCGCGAGGGGGGCCGTCAGCGGCTCCCCTCTGCCAACCTTGAATCCTGCCGACGATTCCACCCGCCTTGTTTCCTTTTTTCTCCCGCAATTTCCTCAAAGCCGTTTGCCATTTTGTCTGCGCCGCTGTGCCGATTTTTTAAACCCTTTTCTGTTGTTGCTCAGGCGTAATAATGGATGACCTGGCGTATGGTTTTTTTGTGTTTTTCATCAAGGCGGTCGGCTTGGGCGTAATGTAGAAAGAAACGGAGCATTTGGGGAGCGGAGCAGAGATTCCTGGCGTCCTCGAACAACAGGGCCAGATCCTTTATCTTGCGGCGCTGGGAAAAAACCGGCACATGGCGGAGAACCATGCCGTTCGGACAATCGAAGAGCAGCAGTCGGTTATCCTGAACCATGACGTTTCTCATTCTGAGGTCGTTGTGGATAAAACCGGCATCGTGCAGTTTGCGGAGGATCGCGGAGAGTTTTTCCAGCAGACCGGCGGTGGCGGCGGATCCCGGTGCCGGTTGTGCGGATAAAATATCCAGCAGGGTCGTGGCCCGGGGAACTTCCCGGGTGACCAGAACCGCTTTGCGCCGCCACCATCCCTGCTCCTTGAAAACGACGATTTCCGGGGTGTCGATGCCGAGACTCCGGAAGTAAAGCTGGTTTGCGTATTCTTTTTGGGCCTTGCTCTTAAAAAAGTAGCGGAAAATTTTTTTGCCGGGCGATTTGTATTTTTTAATATAAAAGGTTTCCGGGCCGAAAGTGAAGCGGCCGACGCTGCCCCGCGAGGGACGATTGGCCACCGTTGTGTTTTCCAGGTTATAAAGTTCCTCGAAGGACATGGCTCGGGGGTCTTTTCGAACCTCTACCGTACCCGGGGATTGCTTTTTTTGTGTCACCGCAACCACCGGTTAAATTACAGGCCGAGATCTTCGGCGATCCCCTGCATCGCCCTGAGGCATAATTCGGCAAATTCACCGAGTTCCATCCCCAGTTTTTCACACTCGGCGATGATTTCGCGACTGGCGCCGGCGGCGAAGGATTTTTCCTTGAAGCGCTTGGTGACCGATTTCGGTTTGACGCTGGCCAGCTTTTTGTCGGGATAGACCAAAGCCGTGGCCGTGATGAGGCCGGTGATCGTCTCTCCGGCAGCCAGGGCATGGTGAAAGACGGTCGAACGCCGGTCGTCATGAGCCGCCTCGTTGTGCAGGCGGATGGCTTCGACGATGTCGTCGGCGATGCCGTATCGTTTCAAAATGCGCACGGTTTCGTGGGTGTGGGCGGCGAGATCGCTTTCCGTTTGCTCCGCGTCCAGATCATGCAGAAGGCCGGCTAGGCCCCATTTTTCCTGGTCTTCCCCCAGTTTTTCCGCCAACGCCTGCATCACCGCTTCGGTGGCCAGGGAATGTTTGACCAGGTTGTCGTTGTGCAGGTTTTCCCGAACCAGATCCAGGGCCTGGTCCCGGTTGATTCCGTATTTCATAGGTTTCCTCCGTTGCCAATCAAGTTTCTACCTGGATTACCAAAGAGATCCGACGGGGACGGCAATCAAGGAAGAGCGGCTGCTTTCCGGGGCAGCCCAATCTAACATGCGTGTCGATTTAGGGTAAAGGCATAAAGCCCGGAAAGGGTTTTTTGAGTTTGACAGCGGGCCGGGGAATTTAGTATGCAAAAACGGCGCTGGTTTCCCTTTGTCTGCAAGGCCAGAGCGGAGCCTGTTTTCGGTGATTTGGAGAAACGGTGGGATGGTTAAGAAATTTCCCTTCTGCGATGCCGCTTTTGGCCGCTTGTTGCAGGGTCATGGGCTGAACAGTTTTGACGGCTTGTGGGAGTTGATGGCCCCTGCCGTCGAGGAGCCCAACCAACGACGGGGCGGCTGGAGCGGTGTCTGGTTTTTGTCCCTTAGCGACGAAAAGGGTGAAATGCATCATTTTTACCTGAAACGGCAGCAGAATCACTTGTCCCGCCGCGGCCCCCTTCTATCCGCCAGACCCACCTTCTATCGGGAATTCGTCAATATTCTCCAATGCCGGCACCATAACCTGCCATCCCTGGAGGTGGTCTATTACGACGAGCGCAAGAAAATCGACGGCGGTGGCGGTATAAGAACCGTTAATCATCAGGCCATGCTGATCACTTTGGCGATCGAAAATTACCAGCCCTTCAGCCATGTGCTGGCCGGTTGGGATGGTTTGAGCGGCGTCTTGCGTTGCCGGTATCTGCGCCACATTGCGCTGACCGCCGCCGTTATGCATGGCAAGCGTCTTTCCCACAACAGCTTTTACCCCAAGCATCTTTTGGTCAATCTGGAGAAAAATCCCCCGGTGCGGATGATTGACTTGGAAAGGATGGGTTTTCAGTGGCGCAGGGTCCACCAAAGTGTCGTCGATCTGGAAACCTTGATTCGCAGATCGGCCGTTTTGTCTCCCGCAGAAATAGAATATTTTCTCAATCAATACTGGCAAGCAAATGGCTGTGGCCGCTCCTTTGCCGAGCTGAAAAAGCTTGTTTTCGAGCGTCATGAAAAAAGGCGGAACCTTTAACCTGAAGTTCCGGAGCGGCCCATTCATTTTAGGGATTTTTTCAGGTTTAAAAGGCTGTTTTGGGTGATCTGTTTTTCTCGTATTGCTTTCTCGGCGACAAATTGTCAGACTTGACAGAAATGGGCCGTCAAGCCAAGGCTCTTCCAGCCGGCCCTTTTGGATCGACATCTGCGGGGAGGGGGGCGCCGCTTTCCCGGTTTTGATTGACTTGGGCTGCGGCCGGGCCGTTGACTTTTTTGGGGCAGGATGCATAGAAAGATTTCCCTGTTTTTAAGGACACGGATAAACGATCCTTTTCGATCGTTGCTGCACCAAGGGCTGGCCCCGGATCAGCTGGCCCGGGGGTTCGCCTGCGGATTGACCCTGGGGATTCTTCCCTTGCCCTGGGGCATAACCCCCCTTTGCGTGCTGGTGGCCTGGCGCCTCGGCCTGAACCAGGCGGTGGTTCAGGCCGGAAACTGGCTCGCGTGGCCTCTGCAGTTGCTGCTTTTCGTCCCCTTTATGAGGATCGGGGAATATCTTCTCCCCTTCGGCCCCCCCCTGGATCTCAGTCTTCTCACTACGGAAGCCCTGCTCAGCCAATCCGCCGCCCTGTTGGGCTGGATTCTGGTCGCCGATCTCAAGGCCCTTGTCGGCTGGGCTCTGGTATCATGGGCCTTTTACCTGCTGTCCGCTGCGGTTGCCCTGCCCCTATTCTGCCGCCTCAAAACCCGCCGCGTCCCTTGCTCCTGAAAGGGCGAGGCCGGGGCAAAGTCACGGTCTCTTTCTAGCTAACAGGATTTACCATGGCCAAAAGCGTTCCCAAGAAAAAGAATGTCTCCAATACCGCCAATTCTTCGATGAGTTTTGAACAAAAGCTGGCCTGGCTGAAGGTGGCGTGTGTTGTCGGGGCGGGCCTTTTAGCTTCTCTGGCGCTTTGGTTGATGTCAAAATAATCCGTGGCGCTGGATGAGTTGAAAACCGATCGACGTTCTGTCTTCATCCTTTACCAAAATCCCTTCGATCTTATTCCCCGCAGCGCCGTTTCCATGGCGGCGTCTTTCAGAATGTCGCCCGATGCCGGTGGTTGCTCCGATTTGTGGTACTCTTTCAGGAAAAGCGAAGAGGTATCTGCGGCTCTGCTCGATTTTTCCGCAAATACGGGTTTGGCAACGAAAGCGGTATCCCGGGCGCCCCAATAAAACTCATTGGAAGGAAAGGAGACGAGATGAAAAAACTGTCTTTGATCGAGGGGATTGGCGAGACTTACACAGGAAAGCTGGAAGCGGAGGGGATAAAATCCGTCGACAATCTGCTGGAAGCCGGTGCCGGTAAAAAGGGACGCCAGGCCCTTTCCGAAAAGACCGGTATCAGTGAAAAAATGATTCTGAAATGGGTCAATCGCGCTGACCTGTTCCGCATCAAGGGAATCAGCACCCAGTATTCCGATCTGCTGGAAATTGCCGGAGTGGATACGGTGCCCGAACTGGCCCAGCGGAAAGCCGAAAATCTGCAAGCGAAAATGGTCGAAGTCAACGAGGAAAAAAAACTGGTCAAAAAGGTGCCCACCCTTGCGGATGTGGAGAGCTGGATCGCCCAGGCCAAAGAGTTGCCCCGCGTAGTGACCCATTAGCACGAGACGCCACAACGGCGCCTTGGTCCTTCGCGCCCTGTGGCCTGGATTTGCAGCGGCCCGCCAATTGCCGGCAAGGATTGGCGGGCCGGATCATTTGGGCTCCCGCCAGCGGCGATGCACCCAGAACCATTGGGTGATGTCGCGGCGCACCGCGTTTTCAATATTGGCGGTGAGCAGGGAGGTGTTGCGGGTTACCGCCTCCGGGTCGTCACTTTTCTCCAGCAGGATGAGCGGATCGATAATGACATTGTAGCGGTAGTCTTTTGTTCGGTAGACGTTGATCGGCAGGATCGGCGTCCCTTGCTTCATGGCGATCTGGGCGATGACCGGCGTGGTCCAGACAGGGCGGCCGAAAAAGGTGTCGGGCACTGCTTCCCGGCGGGTGATGTGCTGGTCGAGGAGGACGCCGACACCGTGGTTTTGAGCCAGCGAGCGCAGGATTCGCCGGGCTCCTTTTTTGCTGTCGAGGACGCTGGCGCCGTTGGTGCTGCGCATTTTTTCGAAAAAGCGGTCGATATGAGGGTTTCTAATCCTTTTGGCGATGCAGTCGACCGAAAACCCCAGGGCCGGGAGAAAAAAAGCCCCCCCTTCCCAGAAGCCGATGTGACCGCCGACGAGAAGCACCCCCCGCTTCATGGCGAAGGCCTCTTGTAGATGCTCCAGGCCGGAGAAAAGAAAGTACCGGTCCAGATCCCTTTTCCCCTGCAGAAGATCGACCCGCAGAATCTCCATGCCGCTGATGCCGAGATGACGAAACACGGCGCAAAGGATATCTTCTAACTCTTGCGGGGATTTTTCCGGGAATGCCCGGCGCAGGTTTTCCGCGGCGATGGCCGCCCGTTTTCTCAGGATCAGCCGCCCCAGGCCGCCCAAGCGGGCACCCAGGGCCAGGGCTGTATCCCTGGGCAGAAGGCGGGAGACGAAAGCGGCGATCAAAAAGAAAGCGTATTCAATTCGGTGTTTCACGGATGTCACGGTCATTTTCTTCGGTTCCGCCGCTCACCATCAGCGGTGATTAAAAAGATCAGACGCCGCTTTTTTTCACGGTCGGGAAAAAAGAATCACCTTGGGTGATCAAAGTGCCAAACCATCAAAATAGCAACTTTCCCCGCGCAAACCAACTTCTTTCCAGCCCGGCCCGTTGCCGGCGTTTCTTCAGTCGGGGTTTCTGGTGCCGGCCATGGCGCGCAGGACGTTGCGGCGGATCTTCCCCGAATGGGTTTTCGGCAGCTTTTCCAGGAACTCGACGGAGCGGGGATATTTGTAGGGGGCGGTGATCTCCTTGACATGTTTCTGGATTTCCACCGCCAGGTGTTCCGTGGGCTGGATGTTGGGCTTGAGTACCAGGTAGGCCTTGACGATGATTCCGCGGATGGGATCGGGAGCGCCGACCACCGCCGCCTCCTTGACCGCCGGATGGGTGAGTAGGGCGCTTTCCACCTCGAAGGGACTGATGCGGTAGCCTGAACTTTTGATGACGTCGTCGTCGCGGCCGACAAACCAGAAATAGCCGTCCTCGTCCAGGTAAGCCTTGTCACCGGTGTAATAGAAGCCGTTGGCAAAGGCCTTCTGGTTGACTTTTTCATCCTCCAGATATTCCACCAGCAGTCCGACCGGCCGGGGATCGAGCCTCACCGCGATCCGGCCCTGCTCGTGGACGCCTACCGGCCCTCCCTGGTCGTCATGGAGTTCGACATGCCAACCGGGGGAGGGCCTTCCCATGGAACCGGGCTTGATGCGGCAGCCGGGGAAATTGGCGATCATGCAGCAGGTTTCGGTCTGGCCGTACCCTTCATGGATGTCGAGGCCGGTTCCTTCTTTCCAGATGCGCATCGTTTCCGGATTGAGCGGCTCTCCCGCCGAAGTGCAGTGGCGGAGCTGCCGGAGGTCGAACTTTTTGAGGTCGGCAAGCACCAGCATGCGGTAGATTGTCGGCGGCGCGCAGAAAATCGTCACCTCGTATTTCTCCAGCAGGGGGAGAAGTTCGGTGGCGACGAACTTGCCGCGGATGTCGTAGACGAAGAGGCAGGCGCCCTCGATCCACTGGCCGAAGATCTTGCCCCAGGCGCATTTCGCCCAGCCGGTATCGGTGACGCTGAAATGGAGATCGTTGGCACGGGTGTCCTGCCAGAGGCGGGCCGTCACCTGATGCCCCAGGGGATAGCCGTAGTTGTGGAGAACCATTTTCGGTTCCCGGGTCGTGCCCGAGGTGAAATAGATCAGCATCGGTTCATCGGAGCGGGTTCTCACCTTTTCGGCGGTGCTGACCGTGTGCCGGGAGACGGGGGCCGGATAGAGGAGCTCGTCCTGGTAGTTGAACCATCCCTCCCGCTCCCCCGAAACCAGGCAGCGGACGGCCAGGCCGGGACAATCGGCGACCACCTCGTCGACCTTGACGGCGTTTTCCTCGTCGGTAATGACCATCTTGAAGTGCCCCGCCTTGAGGCGGTAGCGGATGTCCTGGGCGGTCAGCAGGGTTGGCGCCGGGCAGACTACCGCTCCCAGCTTGAGCAGGGCGAGGACGAAGGTCCACCATTCGGGAATGCGGTGCAGAATGATGAAGACCGGGTCGCCCTGCTGGATGCCATATTTCAGAAAGATATTGGCCGCCTCGTTGGAGGCGTTACGGAAATCCCGGAAGGTCAGTTTCTTTTCGTTGCCTTCCTGGTCGACCCAGACCATGGCCAGTTTGTTGCGATCCCGTTCCGCCCACTGGTCGACGACGTCGTAGGCGAAATTGTAGTATTCCGGGACCTCGATGGCGAAGGTGGCACAGGTCTTGGCATAATCCTTCAGGTTATATCTGCGCTGCATGTTCGATCCTTTTTTTTGTTATTTGATGAGCCGTCTTTCCATCTTGACCAGTGACCAGGGCAAGAGAATCAGGGTGTAGACCAGGATGTAGAGGAGAGAAAACAGCAAAACGGGGTGCCACATGCCGAGGGTGGCGCCCCGGGCCAGCAGAACCAGATGGGTCAGGGGCAGAAACATGGCGATGAGCTGTCCCCAGCCGGGCAGCTGGTCGAGGGGGAAAAAGGTGCCGCTGAACAGAAACATGGGGGTGATGAAGAGGAAAACCGGCAGATTGAAGGTTTCGATCCCGCGGACGATGCTGGTGAAGAACATGCCGGTGGCTCCGAAGGCTATACCCCCGAGGATGGCCAGGGGGAGTATCCACAAGGTGCGCGGGAAGCTGAGCAGGCCGAAGGCGCTGATGACCGGCAGCATGAGGCCGGCGGCCAGCAGCGATTTGGTGGCCGACCAGGCGATCTCGCCGGTGATGATTTCCGGCATGGTGAGGGGAGTGGCCATCATGGCGTCGAAGGTTTTCTGGTAGTACATGCGCACGAAGGAGTTGTAGCTGGTTTCAAAGAAAGAATTGTACATGATGGTGGTGGCCAGCAGCGCGGGGATCACGAAGTCGACATAGGAGACGGGAACCCCCTGGTAGACGACGTCGCCGATGAGGCCGGAAAGGCCGATGCCGAAGGCGGCGATGTAGAGGAGGGGCTCCAGCAGCGGCGGCACGATACTCACCTTCCAGGATTTGCGGTAAACGGTCAGGTTGCGCTGCCAGACCCTGAAAAAACGGCGGCTGATCGGGGGAAGGGAAAATCTCTTCATTCGCGCAGCTCCCTTCCCGTGAGGCGCAGAAAGACATCCTCCAAAGTGCCCATGCGCAAAAGGCAGTTGGCAGCGCTGAATTGCGCCCCCAACTCGGTAAAAAGCTCCTCGCAGCTTTGGCTGTAAACGAGCAGCCGGTGGCCGAGGTCCTCGAAGGCATCTCCCCGGCGGGCGATATATTCACGCATCCGGCCGTCCGGCTGGACGATTTCGAGAACCTCCCGGCCGGCATGACGGCGGATCAGATCGATGGGCTTCCCCTCCACCAGCACCTGCCCGCGGTCCATGATCACCAGTCGGTCGCAGAGCCGGGCCGCCTCCTCCATGTAATGGGTGGTGAGCAGAATGGTGAGGCCGGCGTTTTTCAATTCCTCGAGCCGTGCCCAGACCTGTTGACGGGACTGGGGATCGAGGCCGGTGGTCGGTTCGTCGAGAATCAGCAGGTCGGGCTGGTTGATCAGAGAGCGGGCCACCATCAGGCGGCGCTGCATGCCCCCGGAGAGTTCCGCGGTTTTTGCTTCGGAGCGGTGACCCAAGGCGAAGAACTCCAGCAGCTCCCTGGCCCGGCGCCGGGCGATTTCCCGCGGTATGTCGAAATAGCGGGAAAAGACCAGGAGATTTTCGTTTACCGTCAGATCGGTATCGAGGTTGTTCTCCTGCTGGCAGACGCCGATACGCAGTTTGATGGCGCGCAGGTTTTCGGCAAAGGGCATGCCGAAGAGTTCCAGGGTGCCGGCGGTGACAGGGGAAAAACCATAGAGCATGCGGATGGTGGTGGTTTTGCCCGCGCCGTTGGGGCCGAGCAGTCCGAAACATTCCCCCTTCTTTACCGTGAAGGAGACATCAGCCACCGCCGTCAGGCTGCCAAAAAGTTTGCGGAGATTTTTCGCTGCAATAACTGCGGTCATTGGAAGAACGGTCACTGGTTTGCAAAGAATGGCGTAAAACTTATAATATTTTTGGTATTCTGGCAAACGGATTGAACAGGGGACGGGGAAAGAGTTTCCTGCCGCCGGCAGGAGTGGAAAAAGGGCCGCCGCTTCTGTCCGCGGAATTGGCGGGATTCCCTCTTAAAGATAGGACTTTTCGTCCCCGAGGATGGCATCGACATGACCATGGAATGGCTGCAAAGGGCGGGAAAGGATCTGTGGTGGCTGGCGCCCCTGTCCCTGCTCACCTTTCTCGTATCCCTGTTGCTCGTTCCGTTTCTGGTGGTGCGCATCCCCCGCGATTACTTCACCCATCATGAGCGGCCTTCCACCCTCTGGAAGCATCGTCATCCCCTGGTCCGCTTCCTTTTCTTGGCCATCAAGAACCTGGTGGGAATCTTCCTGATCCTGATCGGCATCGCCATGTTGGTACTCCCCGGACAGGGGCTGCTGACCATCTTCCTGGGCATCATTTTGGTCGATATCCGTGGCAAGTACCGGTTGGAGCGCTGGCTGGTCGGCAAACGGCCGGTGCTGCGCTCCATCAATTGGCTGCGGCGGCGGGCCGGCCATCCGGCTCTGCGGGTGAAAAGGGCGAAGAAGAAAACCTGATCTGAATCGCGGTTACTTTTTACGGCTTCGGGGATGGGCCTGGTCATAGACGGTCAAAAGACGGTCGACGCTCACCTGGGTATATTTCTGGGTGGTGGAGAGGGAGGCGTGGCCGAGAAGTTCCTGGATGACCCGCAGGTCGGCGCCGCCGTCGAGAAGATGGGTGGCAAAGGAGTGGCGCAGGGCGTGGGGAGTGGCCTTTTTAAGGATTCCCGCTTTGATGAGCCACTGTTTGAGGATACGCTCCACGCTGCGGGAGGTCAGACGGCCGCCACGATGATTGAGAAACAAGGGCTGGTTTTCCACAGGTCCGCCGCGGCGCTGGAGATAGTCCGCGATGGCCTGGCGGGCACGGCGGCCGACGGGGATGATCCGCTCTTTGCGTCCCTTGCCGAGTGTCCGGACCAGGCCTTGGTCGAGATCCACATCCCAGGTGTCGAGGGCGGTCAGCTCGCTGACCCGCAGTCCGGAGGAATAGAGCAGTTCGAAGATGGCGCGATCACGCAGGGACAGGGTGCCGGTACCGTAGTTCTGGTCCAGCAGATGGAAAATCTCGTCCACGGTTAGCGTTTGTGGGAGATATCTTTCCCGCCGCGGGCTGGACACCAGTTCCGCCGGATTGCTGGCGGCCACCCCTTCGCGGACCAGGAAGCGGAAGAAACTGCGCAGGGCCGACAGCTTGCGGTGCATGGTGGAGCGGCGGGTGTCCCGGTGCAGTTGCGCTAAATAGCGGCGCAGCATAAGGACATCGACGGCGGTGACGTCGACCGGGGCATCCCGGGAATGTTTTTCGAGGAACTCTGCAAAGCCGCTCAGGTCGCCGGCGTAGGCGCTGACGGTGTGAGGCGAGGCGTTGCGTTCCACCCGCAGGTGATTGAGAAAGCGTTCCACCAACTTTTCCATGGCTTGTCTTTCTATTTTTTTGAACAGATTGCCCTGATTTCTGATAAGTTACGTTTATCGAAGATGTTTGGCAAGTGAATGACTCTGCGGCCGGGGGCATACCGCCCTGCGGGGAGGCGTGAAAGGGGATAAAGATGGGTTTGCTAGTGGATATTCTCTTTTGGCTGGTAGTAGCTGTCGTCGGCGCCACCGTTCTCTCCTTCTTCTTCTCCTGGTATGAGGCGGCCAACGCCGATCCATCCCTGATGGAGAGCCGTTTCCGTCCCCGTTCTTTGTTTTTTGCTCTTCGCCTCATCGCCAATCAGAGCGGCGCCATTCTCTGGTCCCTGCTGCTGCGCCCCATCGGCTGGTTTATGGGCAAAGGAAGTTCCCCCCTGCGCAACGATCAGATGCCGATCATCCTTCTCCACGGCCTCTTCCAGAATCAGGGGTGCCTGCTGCCGCTCAAACGGAGCCTGCACCGTGCCGGCTTTTTCAATATCCACACCCTGCCCCTGCCGTCGTGGCACAACGTCGAGTATCTCACCGAACAGGTCGCCAAAAAGGTGGATGCGCTGCGTCATGCCACGGGGTTTTCCAAAGTTCACCTGGTCGGCCATTCCATGGGTGGGATTCTGGCCCGCAATTTTATCCAGATCCGCGGCGGTGAGAAAAAGGTGGCGAGCTGCGTCCTGATCGGGGTCCCCAATAATGGTTCCCGCCTTGCTCCATTCGCCATTTCTCCCCTGGGGCGGCTGCTGATCCCGGAAAGCGAATTTTTGCAGCGGCTGGCGGAAGCTCCCCTGCCCTCCCAAATCCCCATGGTTTCTATTTACAGCCGCCACGACAATTTTGTCCAGCCCGCCACCTATGCGCATCTTTCCGGGATCGCCAACGTCGAATTGAGTGGTCTCGGCCACACTACACTCCTTTACAGCAGCGTGGTGCATAAGGAGGTTATCTCCTTTCTGCGCGGGTTGTCGTCATGAAAATCCTCAACATCCAAACCCATCATCCTGTGGAGATGGTCGATATCAGCGCCGCGGTAAGGCGCGTCATCGCTGCCTCGGGGGTGAGCCGGGGAGCGGCCCTCCTTTTCGTCCCCCATACCACCGCCGCGGTGACCATCAACGAAAACGCCGATCCCGATGTGGTCCGGGATCTGGTCATGGAGCTCAACCGGCTGGTCCCGTTCGACGACGGCTACCGCCATGGAGAAGGAAACAGCGCCGCCCATATCAAAAGCACCCTGGTCGGGGCAAGTCTGTGGCTCATAATCGAAAATGGCCGTCCCCTTCTCGGCACCTGGCAGGGAATTTATTTCTGCGAATTTGACGGGCCGCGAAGCCGCCGCCTTCACATCAAGATCCTTACCGATTGAAATATCCCGTTTCCATAACAACAGCTTCCGGTTACGGGGAGAATACCGTTGCCGGCGCCTTGCGAGAGCTGTTGGCTCCATTGGGGGGGATGGATTCTTTTGTCCGTCCCGGCCAAAGGGTGCTCATCAAGCCCAATATGCTCTCCGCCAAGGGTCCGGAAAAGGCCGTCACCACCCATCCCGAGGTGGTGCGGGGGGTGGTGCGCCTCGTTCAGGAGTGCGGCGGGGTTCCCCTTGTCGGGGATTCACCGGGGGTCGGTTCGACCTTCTTCGTTGCCGAAAAGTGCGGGATCCTCGATGTTGTCCGCGGCACCGGCGCCATCCTCGTCCCTTTTGACGAGGCGGTTCCTTTTCCCCATGAGATTCAAACCTTCCGGCGTCTGGAGGTCGCTCGTGAGGCGTTGGAAGCAGACGTCATCATCAACCTTCCCAAACTCAAAACCCACCAGATGATGGGCGCGACGTGCGCCGTCAAGAACCTGTTCGGGGTAGTCGTCGGCCTGCGCAAGGCCAACCTGCATCTGCAGGCCGGGGACGACAAGGCCCGTTTCGCCCGCCTGCTGCTGGAGCTGGCCCGCCATCTGGCTCCGGCATTGACAGTGGTTGATGGAATCACCGCCATGGAAGGGAACGGCCCCGGCAGCGGCACCCCGGTATCCGTCGGGGCCCTGCTGGCCGGGTCCGACCCGGTGGCGGTGGATACCGCCGCATGGGCCCTGCTGGGCCTTCGTGCCGATTCGGTCTGGACTCAAAGGGTGGCCCGCCAGGAGGGCTTTTCCGGCAGTTCTCTGGCGGATCTCGAACTTTTCGGGCCTACTCTGGAAAGCTTGCGACCGCCTTCCTTCCGGCCGGCACGGGAAGGGGACATGGGTTTCGGCATTCCCCCCTTTCTGCGTCACGGGCTGAGAAAAAGCCTTTCCGCACTGCCCTCCGCCGATATGGAAAAATGTCTTCTCTGTGGCATCTGTCAACGCCATTGCCCGGTTAACGCCATATCCATCCGCGGTAACCATCTGCACATCGACGAGGCGACGTGCATCGGCTGTTTCTGTTGCCAGGAGTTGTGCCCGGAAGGGGCCATCACGGCGCGGCAGGGCTTTTTGCTGCGGCTTTACGACCGCTGGTTGGCAAGGTAAAAGGCAGGATTGAACAGGGAAGTCGGCGGTCAAGGCTTTTCGGGGCCGACCCGCGCCACTTCTTCCCGATAGCGCGCTTCGCTGTAGGAGAGATAGACCAGGGCGCCGCGGCAGCGGCGGCAAACCCCGCCTTTCGTGCGCCGTTCGGCGGTGGTCACCCAGCAGCGGTTTTCACAGTGGACTATGTAACGGGGTGAGGCGAAGCGAAAATCGTGGCAGCGCCGCCCCGAACAGCCGATTTCCACGGCTTTCGCCCGCCACAGGGCGTCGTGGTGATGGTTGCGGCCGACCAGGGCATGGGCGATTTCATGGAGCAGGGTCTCTTCGATTTGTGCCTCGGCCCCGGCCACGGCGAAAGCCAGGGAAAGGGAGATGGTTTTCCTGTCGAAACGACAGCATCCCGCCCGCCGCGTTCCCTCGTCGAAATGGAAACCCCATTCCTTCAGGCCGTGGTGGTCGAGCAGTTGCCGGGCCTGGCGGGCTACGATCTCCAGTCTCTTTTCATCACCGCGGGTTGCCGTTTTCTCGGCGGCGGTCGGCATTTCCAGAGAGGCATAGGAAACCCGGAATTCATCCCCGTTGTCGCAGAGGACGTGGGCCCTTTTGGGGTTGAGGCGCACAATGGTCGCCTCCAGGACGCGGCCGCCGTAGGCGAAGCGGACCCGGTCGTTGACCCGAAAGGCCAGCCGCCATCCGCTGGCCGGGGATGGCGGGGCAGCCGACGGGGGGCAGGAAAGCCGCCGCAACAGGGGGTAAGGGATACGGAATTGGCGGCGGTCATCACCGACCACATAGGCGTAGCGGGTTCCCTTGCGGTATACCGTCCCGTGGCACTCCCGCTCCTCATAGAAAAAGCCGACCCGGTCGGAGACGGCGATCTGGCGGGGATGGGAAATGGGCGTGGAAGGGTTTTTATCGGTCATCGTGGTAAAACAGGCGGGGTTTCTGCCGCCGCCCGGTTGTTCAGCGGTCCTTTTCATCCCGCTGGCGCGGCGGTTCGTAGCGTTCGTAATAACCAAGGAGGTTGCCGCTTTGGTCGCGGACCGCACGCATGTAGATCTGGTGACGTGCGTTGTCGGTGATCAACTGCTCCTCCAATCCGTCCTTCATTTTTTCGTAGATCTCCACTATCTGGCGTTGGGAATCCTCGTTGTGGCAGGCGAGGATGGAGCGCCCCAATAGTTTTTCTCCCGCGGCATAATGAGCTCTTGCCGCCCGATTCATGTAACGGATGATGTGGTCGGTGTCGACAAAAAGAAAAGGGTTTTTCATGCTGTCCATGAACGCCGCATAGAGCGCGAGATCGGGGATCATCGGCAGGTTTTCCCTCCTGATCAAAAAGACATTTCACCATCGGCCAGACAAAAAAAAGGAACGCAGCAACTGAAAAGCCTCCCTGGGGAATATATTATTTGAAAAATAAAACAGTTTTTTATATAAATGGGAGGCACTGGTTTTGGTCATTTTTTCCACATCAGATAACGCCGGGAAGGATAATCCGCCATGAAAAGATTTGCAATTTTTTCGTTGTTGACGCTCATTTGTTGTCTTCTGATCGGGGTTGCGGCCGCTTCCGCCGAAGAAAAGAAGGATCCCTTGGCCGCCTGGAAACCCAATTTCGACCCGAGCCGGGCGGAATACACCTACATTCTGTCCAATGTCTCCCATCCCGTCATCGAAGGGGGAGCGGCCGGCTACCGTATCCGCGACGCCGTCTGGGAAAGGTCGGCAAGGCGTCTCTATGTCGATTTCCGGCCCCTTTCCCAACTCGGCGGCGAAAAGGATGTCCTCAACAAGCTGAAGATGGGCGCCGTTCACGGCATGCTCTGCTCTTCGGTGGTGGCGGCCAACGTTTCAAACATCCTCGGCATCGTCAATGTTCCCTACGTAGTCAACACGTTCGACAAACTCGACAAGTTCCGCAGCGATCCGGAGCTTTTCAAGCCCTTCGCCGATAGCGCCCTGGCCGGCGGCATCATGGTGGTGGATATTACCGGCTACGGCACCTACGGCTGGGCCACCACAACGCCGGTGGCCAATCTCCAGAATGCCCGGAAGGTCAATTTCCGTATCGCGGAAGCTCCCGTCAATGCCGATATCTACAAGGCCTGGGGGCTGAAGTTCACGGTCATGCCCTGGGCCGACGTACCCCAGGCGCTGCAGACCGGGGTCATCAGCGGCCTCGACCATACCCCCATCGTCTGCAACATCACCAAGAAATTCGATGTGGCCAAATATTTCACCCAGGTCGATTACGCCCAGGGTCTCTATATCCATCTCATGAACAAACGCTGGTTCGACCAACTTCCCGCCGATCTGCAGAAGGTGCTGCTCGAGGTCATCGAGGAGGAATCCGCCAAAGCGCGGCAACTGAACCGCCGCCAGCAGGAGCAGCAGATTGCCGCGGCCAGGGCCAACGGGGTCGAATTCCTCACCCTCTCTGCGGCGGACAAGCAGGTGCTCATCGACAACGGCGCTCCGGTGTACCGGGAATGGCGGGAGCGCATCGGGGCCGAATATTTCGACAAGGTCCGCAACGTCCTCGGCGATTGACGAAGACCGTTTTTGTCCTTCCAGAAACCGCAGGACTTTTTTTATAGTAGTTTTCGGAGGAATCCCTTCCTGGCCCCTTCTTGGCTCGGGAAAAAGGTTCCTCCACACCATTTTTGAGGGCCCGGGAGGGGGATCGGTTGAAAAAAATCTTCCATTATGTTGACGCCGTGCTCAATTTCATCGAGGAGTGGACTCTCTTCCTCTCCGTCGTTCTGGCGCTGGTGGTGGCGATGGCCAATATCATCCTGCGCAAAACCTCTCCCATCAGCCTCTACTGGTCCGACGAGGTGGTGCGCAAGGTCATCTTTCTCACCACTTTCATCGGCTGCAGCGCCGCCATCCGCCGCCGTTCCCTGATCCGCATCGACGCTCTCCCCCAGCTTATCCCCGCCGTCCGCAAGCCCTTGACCTATCTCCACCATCTCGGTGTACTGATTTTCGGGGGATTCATCGTCAAGCTGGGCTGGCAACTGATGATGCAGGTGCAGAGGGACCCCTTCGCCCGCACCGCCACCCTGCAGATCCCCGAATGGTACTTTTACGCCGTCCTCCCAGTGGTTGGGGGAATGATGATTCTGCGCACCCTGCTGGTCATGGTTCAGGACTGGCGGCCGACAAAACCGAAGACAAAGACCTGAAAGGCGATGCCGGGCGGACGCGGGGAGGTTTGCGGATTTAAACGAGGACAAGAAGGCCGATTGTGGAAAGTTCCTATCTGATCATCATGGCGGTCCTATTCGGGACCCTGGCGGCCACCGTGCCGGTATTTATGGCCCTGTTTTTCACCGGTCTGGTCGGGTTGACGGTGGTGGCGGGTATCGACCCGATGATCGTCATCGAGGTTCTCTACCGCAGCATGGACAAATTCGCGCTGATCGTCGTGCTTTTCTTCGTCCTCTGCGGCAACATCATGACCACCGGCAGCATCGTCGGCAAACTCGTCAAAACCGCCAATGCGGTGACCGGTTTTCTTCCCGGCGGGCTGGCCATCGCCGGGGTCATCGCTTGCGGTCTGTTCGGCGCCATCTCCGGCTCGACGGTGGCCACCGTGGTCGCCATCGGCGGGTTCATGATTCCGGCACTCATCGACCATCATTATGAGGAAGGATTCAGTGTCGGCATCATGACATCGGCCCCGATCCTCGGCGTGGTCATCCCGCCGTCGATCTCCATGATCCTTTACGCCATGGTCACCAACGACTCCCTGGAGGCGTTGTTCCTGACCGGCTTCATTCCCGGTCTGCTGATCATTCTCGGCATGTCGGTCTACGCGTTTTTCTACTCGCGGCGGCACCATTTCGAAACCCTGGAGCGCCTTCCCTTTCGGGAGGTCATCACGGTGGTGCGTGAAGGGATCTGGGCGCTGGCGCTGCCGCTGATCATTTTCGGCGGCATCTATTCCGGCCTTTTCACCGCCAACGAGGCGGCGGTGGTGGCCTGTTTCTATGCCTTTTTCGTCGAGGTCTTCATCCACAAGGACATGAAGCTGAGGGACATCAAAAAGGTGGTCATCTCTTCGGCGGTCACCTCCGCCACCCTGCTCATCATTGTCGCCGGCGCCTCGGTCTTCGGCGAGTATCTGACCTTTGAACAGATCCCTGGCAAGATTGCCGCGGCGGTGGTGGAGAACGTCAGCTCCCCGTGGATGTTTCTTTTGGCGGTGAACATCCTCCTGCTGATTATCGGGATGTTTATGGACATCATCTCGGCGACCCTGATTCTGACGCCGATTTTTCTGCCGCTGCTGGCCAAGTTCGGTATCGACACCCTGCATTTCGGCCTGTTGATGACGATCAATCTCGGCATCGGCTACTGCACACCGCCGCTTGGGGTCAGCCTCTACATCTCCAGCACCGTCGTCGACCGCGACCTGCTTTTCGTGTCCCGGGCGGTACTCCCCTTTCTGGCGATTCAGACCGCTATTCTCATCCTGCTCACTTACTGGCCCGATCTGGTGCTTTTTTTGCCGCGTCTTGTCTACGGCCCTTAGCCTGGCGTTAGGAGGTAACCCATGGTGCTGTTGCGCAATGGCAAGATTCTTGTTCCGGTGGATGGTTCCACCACTTCGGCCCGCACCATCGAGATGATCATTGAGAACCACGAGCATTTTCAGTCCCTGCTGACGGTGCTCCACGTCATCGACGTGGACCGGTTGGCTTATCGGATGATTCCTGATTTCCAGGTTGAGATGGTGGAGCGGCATGCCAGGAACCTGGGGCAGGCTCTGGTTGAAAAACAGGCCGGTCTTTTCCGGGAGGCCGGGTTGAGCGTGGCGACGCGCCTGGAAGCGGGTCCGCCCCGGGAGGTGATCTGCCGTATCGCCAATGAGGAAGGGTTTCACCTGGTGATCCTCAGCCGACGCGGTAGCGGCGTGATCCGGGACGTCCTTTTCGGCTCCGTTTCCAACTACGTCCTGCACCACGTCGCCTGCCCGGTACTGCTGTTCTAGTCTGGTTTTTGTCCGCTAACGCGTCTCGATCATTTTCCTCCGGCGAAAAAAATCTGCGCCGGAAAAAGGGTTGGCAGCGCCACGCTTCATCCCTTGGAGGGTTTTCCGGCCGTGTTTTTCACTCCCCCGGAAACAGCAGACGCCGGGTGTGGCGGGCGATGACCATATCCTCGTTGGTGGGGATGACCCGCACCGTGCATGCGGAAGTTTCCGGCGAGATGATGCCGTCATGTTGGGCGTTCTTTTCTCTATCAACGTGAATGCCGAGATAGCCGAGGCCTTCGCAGATCATGGCGCGCACGGGGGCGGCGCGCTCACCGATGCCGCCGGTGAAAACCAGACCGTCGAGGCCGCCGAGCACCGCCGACAACGCGCCGATGGCCTTGCGGGCGTGATAGCAGTACATGTCGATGGCCTGGGCCGCGTGGGGTTCGCTGGCGCTTTTTTCCAGCAAAGTTTTCATGTCGGAGCTGATTCCCGAAACGCCGAGCAGGCCGCTGCGGTGGTTGAGCAGCTTGTTGAACTGGTTGGCGTCGTACCCTTTTTCCTCCATCAGATAGATCAGAATCCCCGGGTCGAGATCGCCGCTGCGGGTTCCCATCATCAGGCCGCCGGTGGGAGTGAAGCCCATGGTGGTGTCGACCGAATTGCCATCGCGGAGCGCCGCCATGCTGGCGCCGTTGCCGAGATGGGCGACGATGAAGCGGCCGCGGACGTCATTGCCGAGGGCGGCGACGATATATTCATAGGAGAGGCCGTGGAAACCGTAGCGGAATACCCCTTCGTGCCACAGGGTGCGGGTCATGGGGAGGCGCCGGGCGATTTCCGGGATGTCGCGGTGAAAGGCGGTGTCGAAACAGGCCACCTGCCCCAACTCCGGGTATTGGCCGGAAACGGCGTCGATGCCGAGGATCTCTGCCGGCATATGCAACGGGGCGAAGGGGATGAAACGGCGCAGGGCGAAAACCAGTTCCGGGGTGACCACCTCGTGGACGGTGTGTTCGGGGCCGCCGTGAACGACGCGGTGGCCGACGCCGTCGGGAGAGGGGAGGTTGTTTTCCTCCATGATGTCATGGAGAAGGGCCTTTACCGCTGCCCCGTGGGTGGAAAATTCCTGAATGCGGTCGGTGACGCGGCGGCCGCTGCCGTCCTGTATCCACAACCAGCTGCCGGCCAGGCCGATTCGTTCGATGGCCCCTTTGACCACCAGTTCTTCCCCCGTGCCGAGACGGTAAAGGGCGAATTTGATAGAGGACGAGCCGCTGTTGAGGCAGAGGATGTGTTTTTCCATGGATATCGACCCTTTCTTTTTCGGCGGTTGCCATGCGGGTTTTCGTGAAAAGCATAGCGGATGGGCCGGTTTTGTCGAGTTCTGGGAGCCTGGCCCTGTTTTCGGCGGCGCTTGACGGCTGTGTCGACAACTTCCTATAGTGGAGC
Source organism: Deltaproteobacteria bacterium (assembly GCA_012729375.1). Classification (GTDB taxonomy): domain Bacteria; phylum Desulfobacterota; class Desulfuromonadia; order Desulfuromonadales; family JAAYDE01; genus JAAYDE01. Next base: position 19,532 of record JAAYDE010000088.1, read on the forward strand.
CGAATCGTCAAGTTGAGGATGCGGAGGAGGCGGCCCGTGGACAAACGCAGCACCCGGCGGATTATGGTCGGTTCCGTCCCCGTGGGGGGCGGAGCGCCGGTTTCCGTGCAGTCGATGTGTAATACCGATACCCGCGATGTCGCGGCGACCGCGGCACAGATCGAGGCGCTGGTGGCCGCCGGCTGCGAGATCGTGCGCTGCGCCGTGCCCGATTTTGAGGCGGCGGCGGCTTTGCAGGGAATCTGCTCGGCCAGCCCGATTCCGGTCATCGCCGATATCCATTTCGATTACCGCCTGGCGGTGGCGGCGGCGCAGAACGGTGTCGCCGGGCTGCGCATCAATCCGGGCAACATCGGCGCAAAATGGAAGGTGGCCGAGGTGGTCCGGGTCTGCGTGGAACGTAACCTGCCGATTCGCATCGGCGTCAATGCCGGTTCTCTGGAGAAGGAACTGCTGGCCCGCCACGGCCACGCGACCTCTGAGGCGATTGTGGAGAGCGCCCTGGGACATTTGCGCCTGCTCGAGGATCTCCACTTCGATGCCGTCAAAATCAGCGTCAAGGCCTCCGATATCCGCCGTACCGTCGCCGCTTACCGGCTTCTGGCGGCACAGACCGACTGCCCCCTGCATCTCGGCATTACCGAGGCGGGGACGGTCTGGGCGGGAACCATCAAGAGCGCCATCGGCATCGGCATACTGCTGGCCGAGGGCCTCGGCGACACCCTTCGGGTTTCCTTGACCGGTGATCCGGTGAAGGAAGTCTGCGCCGGGTGGGAGATCCTGCGGGTTCTCAATCTGCGCCAACGGGGGCCGACCTTTATCAGTTGTCCGACCTGCGGGCGGTGTCAAATTAACCTTATCGCCGTTGCCGAGGAGGTGGAAGGGGCGCTGCGGGGGCTGAACGCCCCGCTCACCATTGCCGTGATGGGCTGTTCCGTGAACGGTCCCGGCGAGGCCCGGGAAGCCGATGTGGGGATCGCCGGCGGCAAGGGGGAAGGACTGCTGTTCCGCCGCGGCGAAGTCCTCCGCAAGGTGCCGGAGGAGCGTCTGGCCGAGGCGCTGGTGGAGGAGGCGCGCCGGCTGGCCGGGGAAAAATGACGGCCGTGCCTTCAGAAAGTGCGGTGCCGAGGGGAAATCCGCCCTCTCCGGCGATCTTGGCATGGCCTCTCAGGACAGCAGAAACGATGCCATGGAAAAATAGAAGAGCAGGGTCAGGATGTCGGCGCTGGCCAGGGTCACCGGTCCCGCGGCGATTTTCACGTCGAGTTTCAGCGCATGCAACAGGGTCGGAATGCTCAGGCCAAGGAGGCAGGCCGCCAGCAGGATCAGCAGGATGCTCAGACAAATGACCAGCGCCACCAGCCCCTCGCCCCGCCACAGCCAGGCGATCAGCCCCACCAAGGTTCCGCAGGCGGTGCCCAGCAAAAGGGCGGTGGCCGCCTCCTTGCGCAGGGATTTCACGTACCAGCGCAGGGTCGGCTCCTTGGAGCGCAGCGCCTGAATGGTGACGGTCATGGATTGCATGCTGACGCTCTCCCCCAATCCCAGGATGAGAGTCAGGAAAAAGGTCAGCACCAGGCTTTTGGCCAGGGTCATTTCAAAAGAACTGGCCAGCAGTGCGCAGAAGGTGCCGCTGCTTATGGTGGCCAGCAGCCAGGGGAAGCGGAAGCGGAAGACCCGCCACGGAGAGGCATCCTTGATTTGAGAGATGCGGAAACCGATGGATTCGAAAACCTCATCCATGCGTTCACGCTTTTCCATGTCCAGAACCTGGTCGGTAAACACGCCGACATCGAGAACGCCGACGATCCGCCGTTCCTCATCCACTACGGGGAAAGCAAGGAATTTGTAGAGGGCGAACATTTCACAGGCGTCCATCAGGGTCGCCGTATGAGGAATGGTGACCATGCGGCTGATCATGATCTCGGCAAGCTGTTTTTCCAAAGGAGATGTCAGCAGACGGCGGGTCGGCACAACACCGATCAGGCGGCCCTCATTGTCCACAACGTAGAAATAGACGATTTTTTCGCCGACCCCATGCTCGCGGATGAAATCGAGGGCTTCCTGAACCGACCAGGTTGCGGGGAGTTTGGGAAAATCCTGGCGGGCAAACTCCAGGGCCGGTTTTTTCAGGGAAACGGTATAATTCATGGGCGCTTCAATCCTCTGTTCTAGTTATCCGAACTCATCTGGCAAATGAAATCAGGCCGGGGGCTTTTCTTTTATCGGTGCAGGACGCCATTTTTCCCAGAACAACACCAGAGCCCCGGCCACGAAAATCGACGAATAGGTCCCGGCGATAATCCCGACCATCAGGGCGAAAGCAAAATTGTTGATGATGACTCCGCCCAGGAAAAAAAGGGCGCCGACCACCAGAAGTGTGGTACCCGAGGTCAGAAGGGTTCGGGAAAGGGTTTCGTTGATGCTTCGGTTCACCACCGAAGAAAAATTTTCGTTTGGACAGATGGCCCGGTTTTCCCGAATACGGTCATAGATGACAATGGTGTCGTTGAGAGAATAACCGATGATGGTGAGGAACGCGGCAATGCTGGTGAGGTCTATTTCTCTACCTAAAATCGAGAAAAATCCCAAGGTGACCAGAACGTCATGGGTGAGAGCGACAACCGCTCCGACGGCAAAGCGGAATTCAAACCGCCAGGATATATAGATCAGCATGCCGATAATGGCATACAGGAGCGCCATGGCGCCTTTTCTCTGTAAATCCTTGCCGACCTGAGGCCCCACCATCTCCGCACGGCGGATATCCAGTTTACCGTCTCCGAACTTTCTTTCCAAGGTTTCTTTCACCCGCTGTGAAAATTGTTGGAGATGGCCCGTTGTCTCACGGGCGCGGATGAGAAACTCGTCCGCTTCCGTGCCGAACTGCTGGACACTAAAGGAGCCCAGTCCTATATTCCGGAGGGCATCGCGGATATCCGCGGTGGCCACGGGAGTGGAAAACCTTACCTGGATCAACGTCCCTCCCGCAAAGTCGATTCCGTATTCCGGTCCACCCTTGACGATCAAAGATACGATTCCCGCAACAACCACTACCAGGGAAAGGATTACCGCGGCCCGGGTCCAGCCGATAAAATCAATGTTGGTGTCTGATTTGACGATTTCCATTGTGTCTTCATGCTTTCTTAAAGATGCCGGTAGCCTTAACAAACGAGATTTGCAGAAACGATTCTCCGCAAGAGCCTGGTGCCGGGGACGAAAACCCCTCGAAGGGCAAAGCCGCGCTGCCCCAAAAGAGCCTCTGGCTAGATCCTGTGGGAAATCGGCAGCCTTCCCATGCCTTGGGGATCGGGAAGGGACGGCTGTCATCGACGGAAACGGCTATCCGCCCCCATGGTGTTTTTGCCGGTTGTTTCTGAAAAAGTTTTTAACTCAATGGATTAAAAGGTGCAGAGGGAAGGTGGCGGACGGGGTAATAAGGGTGCTGGTTTGGCCAGAGAAGAGCGGGGCGGGAGAAACGACTGCACGAATGAGGTCTGGGAAAAGAGATTCGCAATCGGCAAAAGTTCTTTTGATGGGACTGCCGGGTCCAAAGAAAAAGAAGAGTCTTTGAACTGGACATTCTTAAAGGTTCCAGCGGCAACTTTGGTGGCGATTTCGGGGCAGGAAAGGGATCTTCCGGCCGGTAAAAACTCTTTGCTTAAGGTATCGGCTTGCTGCCATGTGCCGACGAGTACCAGCAAAAGCCAAAGCCAAGACTTGGCGGATAGCCGATGATGTGCACGATTGACCATGTTTTTTCTAAAGATTTTTATTGGAGGGTCTTTATTCAGCTTTTTATCGGCCCGATAATAACACAAGGCCACGCTGATGGGTGTCTGTTTTATCCTGCCGCGAAAAGATTATTTTTCAATAGTGTCTTCAAGTTCGGCAAAGATAGATATGGGCGGGAGCGAATCCGCTCATTTTTCCTTTTGATTTTATGAATTTCCTGGTGGTTTACTCCTGAAAAGATATCGTCCGAAACAAATTGGACTTTTATTTTTCTTTTTAATATAATGGTAAAAACCGAAAAACCTGGTGTTGATCCCCGTTGACAGTCGGGTTCCGAAATGGGTCAGGAGAAAGTCGATGCAGGAGGTCGACAAAAAATGAAAAAGATCCTCTTCCCCGGTCGGTCCGTGTTTGTCCATCTGCTTGTCTGCGTTCTGCTGCTGGGTTTTTCCTGGGTTTATCCCATCTACAGTTCGACGGGTACAATCTACCTTCAGTCTCACGATCTTCTTGTCGCTCCCGTCATCGCCCCCGACCCCGAGGCCACTCCCGCCAAATCCAACCCCATCACCCAGCAGTTTTCGGCCCCGCTTTTTCTGCCTCTTTCCCAATCCAGTCATTTTCTGACGGTATCGATCGGCCAGGTTTCGCTTCAGTACGATCTCGGCCGGATCCCGCCGTCGTTGGCTTATCCAACCCCATTTCAACCTCGTTCTCCTCCCAGCGGCCATACCTTCGAGATTTAAACAGTCCGTTTATTCGTTTGCAGGCTTTTTGGCGGCATATCCATACCCTTCCGCCGACGAAAGCTGTTTTCTTTTACAGGAAACTGAAAAGCCGAAACCTGGTTCCTCGGGCAAAATGTCAAGCTTTTGAAAAGCACAGGCCTTTTCAAAATGCGATTGCCTCTAAAAAATCCAGGTGGTGGGACATAAGACCACGGGTTCGATTATCCAGGGCCTGTTTGTACCCCCCACGGGGGATCTGTCTCCGGAACCATGGTCAATAATCCGGGTTGTCCGGCAACTTCTATTTTGGATGTTTTCGGTCGATTTTTTCAGTCGTAAAAAGGAAAAGGAGAATATTCCATGATTAACGACAAAGAGGTTGTTTCCTCCGTTGGCGACCCCTCTTCCGGGGACGTTCCCGGACCGCAACCGCTTCCGAGTGAGTTTGAATTTCAAATACTGAAGTCTTTGCGCCAGATTATACGTGCCATTGAAATCCACTCCCGCAAGTTGGAACACGATTTTCAGATCACCGGGCCGCAACTCAGTTGCCTGCTGGTCATCCGCGAGAAAGGCCCGATAACGGTCACCCATTTGGCCGAAAAAGTCTTTCTGAGTCCGGGGACAGTGGTGGGGATTTCGGATCGACTGGAGGAGAAGGATCTGATTCGCCGGGTTCGCAGTAAAAAGGACCGGCGCCTGGTGGAAATCGCCATTACCGAAGCGGGAGAAAAGTTGATCGGGCGCACCCCACCCCTTATGCAGCTGGCGCTGAGTACCGCTTTGAAGAAAATGGCCGAGCAGGAAAGAAGCGATATCGCTCTGGCCCTGGAAAAGCTCGTAGGTCTCATGGGTGCCGGCGAGTTTTCCCAAAACCATGACGATCCCGGCAGGAATGCTCCCCTGAATCGAGTTTAGCCGGTGTCCATCCGCCAACGCAGAAGGAAACGAGCCCTGTTTTCATGACGGAAGCGAGGAATTTTCCGCCAGGTACGGGAATCCCGCTCTTGCGCGAAGCCGCACAAAGGATACGTGACGCAAACCGATACACGGCTTGAAGCGGTGATTGCGGAAGAGAGCCATTTCGGGATGGAAACCAGCTTCTTACGACAAGATTGGATCTTGTGTCGAAGAATGATTCCCGGAGGTTTGCGGATCTTTTGGCGGAGCCTATCGCCGTTTTGTCCCAAAGCTGGAAGATGAATCGATGAAGGGAATGAAAAAATGAGAAAAAACCTTGTTTTTTTTGCGGCATTTTTAGGTTTGTTTTTAATTGGCGAAGTGCGGGTATCAGCCGATGTCATTTCTGTTGACGAGGCTCTTGTCGGTACATGGCATATATGTGGTATCTTTGATGAAAACGGCAATTATGTGCCAATAGAAAAAAGCGGATTCAAGGGAAGGCAGTATTTTACCTTTGAAAATGATGGGACATTTTCCGCCGTTTTCAACCATGACCAATATCTGAATACATCCTTTTCCGGCACCTACGATTATTCGGAGAGCCGGAAAACGGGCAACAATCCCTACAAATGGCTCTATTTTATGACCGGCGATCCGGAATCGGTGGTCAACAAGGGGACATCAACCTTCGACCGGAGCCGTTTGGAGTTTATTTTTCAATTTATAGATTTTAATGGAAAAATGTTGCTTTATGATGGTCTTTCGCGATTGTATTATGAAAAAAGATAGGTGGTTTCGGGATTATGCCGAGGCCCAACCTGGTTCAGGGGCAAAAAGATTGAAATGACCCAAAAATGACCCCAATGCCGATTTTGCCGCACATCAACAACATCATCCTGGTCGGTATGCCGGGGTCCGGGAAAAGCACCGTCGGCGTGATTCTGGCGAAATTCTGCGGACGCGGTTTCATTGACACCGACATTCTCATCCAGCAGGCCGAGGGAGGTACTCTGCAGGAGATTATCGATGGCCGGGGCTACTTGGAGTTGCGCCGTATCGAAGAGCAGATCCTCCTCGGCCTGAACTGCAGCCGCCATGTGGTGGCGACCGGCGGCAGTGCCGTGTACAGTGCTGCCGCGATGGCCCATCTTAAGGCGCAAGGGGTGGTGGTTTTTCTTCATGTGGAACTGGCGGAACTGCAGCGGCGGGTCAAGAATTTCGCCGTCCGCGGCATTGCCGGACGCCCCGGCCAGGATTTCACTTCCCTGTATCGCGAAAGATATCCCCTTTATGAACAATACGCCGATATCGTCATCCCCTGCGGGAAGCGATCGCCGGAGGAACTTTGCGAACTCATCCGCAAGCAGTTGATCCCAGCTTGAAAACTTGGAAAAATTAAAAGAATACGGTATGGAAATCCTCCTGACCAATGACGACAGCCACCGTTCCCCCCTTTTCGGATTCATCATCGACAAACTCGACGCTCTGGGACGTCTGACCGTCGTCGTTCCCAAGGAGGAGCAGAGCTGGACCGGCAAATCGATCACCCGCTTCAAGCATCTCTATGTGGACGAGATCCGGCTTTTCGGCAGGAACGCCTTTTGCCTCGACGGCACTCCGGCCGATTGTATCAACTGGGGGATCTATCATCTTTTTGAGGAACGCCGCCCCGATCTGGTGGTTTCGGGAATCAACATCGGCGTCAACACCGGCATCGGTTTCGCTCTTTCCTCCGGCACCATCGGCGCCTGTCTCGAGGCCAATATCGCCTCGCTGCCGGCTGTCGCTCTGTCCCAGGATTTCGATAGCGCCTCTTTCCGCCAGTGGCTGGGAAAACGCTCCCTCCCGGAAGGAGTGCTGGTGCGCCTCAAGGAGCAGACCGCCTTTCTTTTGGACCGGGTTTTCGATCATCTTCAGGAACGCCGGGGCTTCTTTGCCCGGCCGGTGACGTGGAATATCAACCTTCCCTTCGCGGCCAGAGGCGACTGGCGGCTGATCGATGCCTATCTGGGGCATACCTGGTACGCCTCCTGCTTCCGCCGCGCCGGCGACCGCTTTTACCACGACCTCGATCCGCCGCGGGAGGACCCCCGCGCCGGCGCTGACGGTGCCGTGGTCCGTTCCGGCCATGTCAGCATCACCGAAATCGACATTCGCAATCTCGGCCGGTCCCCCGCCGGTGAGTGACGCCCGCTCCGCTAAAGCCCCTTGCAATTGCGCTTTCGATAGGCTAATTTTCCGCTACGGCAGCCCGCACAAAGGGGCGCCGATTTACCGATATACTTTTGCCATAATCCCTGATCTTTCCGAGGATCGCTCATGCGCTATTCCCAATATCTGCTTCCCACAACCAAGGAAACCCCCGCCGATGCCGAGATCGTCAGCCATCAGTTGATGCTGCGGGCCGGCATGATCCGCAAGGTGGCGGCGGGCATCTACAACTATCTCCCTTTAGGGCTGCGCTCCCTGCGCAAAGTGGAGCAGATCATCCGTGAGGAGATGAACCGGGCCGGCGCCATCGAGCTGTTGATGCCGATGGTGGTGCCGGGGGAATTGTGGCGGGAATCGGGGCGCTGGGACAAATACGGCAAGGAACTGCTGCGTCTCAAAGACCGCAAGGAAGGCGAATTCTGCCTCGGCCCCACCCACGAAGAGGTGGTCACCGATATCATCCGCAACACGCTTCGCTCCTATCGCCAGCTGCCTCTCAATCTCTACCAGATACAGACCAAGTTCCGCGACGAAATCCGTCCCCGCTTCGGTCTCATGCGCGGGCGGGAGTTTATCATGAAGGATGCCTATTCCTTTGATGTGGACGAGGAAGGGGCAAACAAGGCCTATGAAAAGATGTTCCAGGCCTATTGCCGCATCTTCGAACGCTGCGGCCTGGAATTCCGCGCGGTGGAGGCCGATTCCGGAGCTATCGGCGGATCCTATTCCCACGAGTTTATGGTCTTGGCCGAGTCCGGAGAGGATGCCATCGTCTCCTGCGATTCCTGCCGATATGCCGCCAACATCGAAAAGGCGGAGCTGGCGTCTCCCGCCGGTGAAACGCCGCCCCCGGCCCAGGAACTGCGCCGGGTGTTGACGCCGGCCCGCAGGACCATTGAAGAGGTTGCCGCCTATCTGAAGATTCCCGTGACCTCTCTGATCAAGACCCTGATCATGCACACCGACAAGGGGGAGAAGGTGGCGGTGCTGCTGCGCGGCGACCGCGAGCTGAACACCATAAAGCTTTGTCGGTTGCTCGATTGCACCTGGGTGGAGATGGCTCCGGAGGAGGTGGTGCTGGCCCTGACCGGAGGCCCGGTCGGTTTTTCCGGCCCGGTTGGGCTCAAGATGCGCATCCTGGCCGATCAGGAAGTCCGCTTGATGGGCGATTTTACCGTCGGCGCCAATGAAAAGGATTGGCATCTGTGCGGCGCCAACCTGGAGCGGGATTTCCAGGTGGAGCGGTTCGCCGATCTGCGGTCGGCCGCCGCCGGCGACGACTGCCCGCGCTGCTCTGGCAAACTGGAAATCTGGCGGGGAATCGAGGTCGGCCATGTTTTTAAGCTGGGCACCAAGTATTCGGCGGCGATGGGCGCCAGGGTTCTTGACGACAAAGGGGAGGAGATCACCCTGATCATGGGCTGTTACGGAATCGGCGTGGGGCGCACGGTGGCCGCCGCGATCGAGCAGAACCACGACGCCAACGGCATCGCCTTCCCCCTGCCGATCGCTCCTTTCCAGGTTATGATCACCGCTGTTAATCCCAATCAGGAGATGATCCGCGAAGCGGCGGAAAAACTTTACGGCGAGTTGCAGGACCTCGGCATCGAAGTCCTTTACGACGATCGCGACGAGAGGCCGGGAAGCAAATTCAAGGACGCCGATCTGATCGGTATTCCGCTGCGGGTCACCGTCGGTGAACGGGGGCTCAAGAACGGCGAACTTGAGCTCCAGGAACGGCGCAGCGGCGTCAGAACCATGCTGCCGGTGACGGAAGCTGCGGGACGTCTGGCGGCGCTGGTTGGTAACGGCCTGGCCTGAACCGAACCCTTCCCAACCTCCGGGTTTTCTCCTTAGGTGCTGAAAAATCCATGACATTACTGCAGTTGGATGGCAACAACCGATTCACGCTGCCCCACCGGGTGGCCAAGGAGCTTGGAGTTTCCCAACTGGGACTCGATTCCTGGTCGGACCGCCACCTTTTGCTGACCGTTCCCGCCGCCGATGGCAAGCCGATTCTGGCCGGCACCCTCGGCGAGTTGACGGTGGGGGACCTGCTCTCATTTTTCAACATGTTCCGCAAAACGGGGGTGCTTTGTTTTAATTTCCCCGGAGGCAAAAAGGAGATCTTTTTCCAGCTGGGGGAGATTGTCTTTGCTACCAGCACCTTTTCTGAAGACGACCTTGGGGAAATTCTTTACAGCTTGGGTCATGTCGGCCGTGAAACCCTTGAAAACGCCCGCAATTTCTCCAAAGGCAAGGCTTTTCTGGGAAAGCTTCTGGTGGATCGGGGGACGATAAGCGCCAAGGATCTGTGGCAGGTCACGCGCTATCAGGTGGAAAACATCCTTTACAGTCTATTTCAATCCTCCTTGGGAGGGTTTTGTTTTTTTTGCAGAGCCTTGCCGGAGGATGAGATTGTGCGCCTTTCCATGAGCACCCAGAACCTGATCATGGAAGGGTTGCGGCGCGTCGATGAGCGGGCTTTATTCATGCGCACCCTGAAATCGCTGGACGCGGCGACCTGCTTTGTCGCCGAAAAAGCCCCTTTGGGCGAGGCGGAAAAGCGGTTGCTGACAATCATCCGCGAAGAAGGCGGTCAGGTCCGTCAGGTGATTCGCAAATGCGGCAGCGGCGAATTCGAAGGGCTCCAGCTTCTCTATCAGCTGGTGCAAAAAGGCGCCGTGGAGGTGGAGCAGCCTTTGCCCAAAAAGCCGCAAGGGGAACTCGCCGACCTGATGACGGTCTTCAACGAAGCTCTGGCGCTGCTGTTCCGGCGCATAGTGGCAGTCAACCCCCGTTTCCATGATGAGGTGACTCTTTTTCTCCACGGCATTCCCCAGCCTTATTCCTATGTTTTCCGGGGGGCGGAGTTTTTTGAGGATGGCACTTTGAATGGCGGGGTCATTCTGGCCAATCTAGAGGGGTTGGAAGAAGGAAACAAAGCCAAGCTGCTGGCGGATGCCTGCGCCGAACTTATATGCATGGAAAGTTCTGCGGCGCTGCGGGACCTCGGAGCGGTCGAATCGAGTGAACTGGCCGAACGGGTCCAGCAGACCACGCAATTGGCCAAAAGGATGATCGAGGTGGGCAAATGATGGATAAAGCGCGGCGGAAACTGATCTTCGCTCTGGATGTGGAAACCTTGTCGGAAGCCAAGCACTGGGTGACCCGGCTGCGCGGCAGGGTGGGGCTGTTCAAGGTCGGCAAACAGCTTTTCACCCGCTGCGGACCCGAGGCGGTGGGCATGATCCGGGATCAGGGCGGCGACGTTTTTCTCGATCTCAAATACCACGACATTCCCAACACTGTCGCCAAAGCTGCCGTTGAGGCTTCCCGCCTTGGCGTGAAGATGTTCAACCTTCATGCTCTGGGCGGCAAGGAGATGATGTCCGCCACCGCTGCGGCGCTCAGCGAGCATTGGGAAGGCCGGGGGAAACCGCTTCTTTTGGCCGTCACGATTCTGACTTCCATGTCTGCCGAAGCGTTGCGGGAGGTAGGCATCCCCTCGTCGCCCGAAGAGATGGTACCCCGCCTCGCCCAGCTCGCCAAGCAAGCGGGTCTCGATGGCGTCGTTGCTTCACCCCGGGAGATCGCCCTGATCCGTGGTGTTTGCGGCCCCGACTTCGTCATCGTCACCCCGGGAGTGCGGCCGCTGAATGCCGCTGCCGACGATCAGAAACGCATTGCGACCCCCGCACAGGCGGTCCGCGCCGGCGCCGATTACCTGGTGGTAGGGCGCCCCATCGCCACAGCCGCTGATCCGGAGGGCGCCGCCTTGTCCATTGTCGAGGAAATAGCGGCGGTCATGGAGGCATTTTAACCGTGACCGATGTGGTCTGCGGCATCCATTCCGTCGAACACGAACTTCAGGCCGGCGGACGTCAGCCGCGGGAACTCTGTTATGTGCTTCCCCTCTCCCCACGGGTGCAGGGGCTGGTTTCCCAAGCGCACCTGGCGGGTTTGCCGGTGCGGGAAATATGCAAACAGGATCTGGATGCCCTGGTCGGCACCGCCCACCACCAGGGGGTGGCCCTGGTCGTGGAGCCTTTTATTTTTGCTTCCTGGCAGCAACTGATAGATCTTTGCCGCCAGCGGGGAGCGGGGAACAATCTGGTTCTGTTTCTCGACAGCATTACCGACCCGAGGAATTTCGGCGCCATTTTACGCAGCGCCGACGCCGCCGGCTGCCGCGGCGTGATCATTGCCAAAGACCGTTCCTGTCCCGTCACCGGCGTGGTGCACAAGGCATCGAGCGGTGCTCTGGCCCATCTCCCTGTCTGCCGTGTCACCAACCTGGGCCGTGCCATGGCGGATTTGAAGAAGGAGGGTTTTTGGGTCTACGGGCTTGCCGCCGAAGGCTCCATCTCCCTTTACCGCCAGGATTTGCGGGGGGATATAGCCCTGGTAGTGGGTTGCGAAGGGAAAGGGCTGCGGCCGCAGATCCGCAAAGCCTGCGATGCCCTGCTGGCGATTCCCATGGCGGGGAATGTCTCGTCCCTGAACGTTTCGGTGGCGTCCTCCGTCGCCCTGTTCGAGGCGGTGCGGCAACGTTCCAGGGGGTGACCCGCGTCTCTGCTCCCCCATCTTCCCTTGATCCGGCCCCAAAGCGGTTCTTTATCCGGCTTGGAGCATTCCCTGCTGAAAAATTGAAAAAATTAGCTTTATTCACCTTTTCAACTGCGACGAAAAATTCAGAAAATCCGGATTACCGACAAGTGGCCTTCGAAAATGAAAACATGAAACCCTTTTCAGCTGTCCCCAAATGGTTCTGTCGAGGGCCATATTTCTTGGCTAAAAGGGTCGGATCCTGTCGTCTAAAGGCAGGGTTGAAAGCAGCGTTTTCAGTGTGCTGAACAGTTGCCAAGGGGAGAACATCGACTGTCATGAATAAAATCTCGGAAGGCATGAAAAATCTGAAAATCCGCAGAATGAAAAGCGAAGAAGTTGACTTCGCTATTGAGATGGCAATTGCCGAAGGCTGGAATCCCGGTATCCATGATGGAGAACTTTTTTACGAAACTGACCCAGAGGGCTTTTTTATCGCAGAACTTGGAGGCAAGCCAGTAGGCTGTGCCTCAGCCGTTGCATATGATGATAAATTTGGTTTTCTCGGGCTATATGTGGTCAAACCCGAATTCAGAAGAAAAGAAATCGGAATGAAACTAACCGAAAAATGCCTGGAGCACCTGGGGGAAAGGAATATAGGACTTGACGGAGTTGTGGAAAACGAAAAAAAGTACCAGAAAGTGATGAAATTTAGGTCCTCTTACAGTAACCTGCGTTTTGAAGGCAAAGGAGCAGGAGAAATCCCCGAAGGACTGGTAGAAATCTCGGAAATCGCTTTTGAAAAGCTGACCGAGTATGATAGGAGGATGTTTCCTGCTCCACGGCATGGTTTTCTGGAAAAATGGATCAAACAACCAGCCTCATACGCTTTTGCAGCCATGGAAGCAGGAAATCTTAAAGGGTATGGTGTTATAAGAAAATGCCGGCAGGGCTATAAAATAGGCCCTCTTTTCGCGGACATGGGGAGTACGGCAGAAAAAATTTTCATGGCGCTCAAGGCTTCAGTTCCTGAGCAAAACTTTTATTTTGACGTCCCCGAGCCAAATAAAAAAGCAATGGAAATAGCAAAGAAATACAATATGAATGTGATGTTCAGGACTATACGAATGTACAGCCGGGAAGAGCCTGACATCGAACTCGACAAGGTTTATGGGGTTACAAGTTTCGAACTCGGATAAATGACCCGGATACGTGGTCCATTTATCTGTTGGTTGCTTTTTGCCCGTTTTGTCGATCTCAACAGCCGGAAGACTTCCGGTTACGCTCTGTTGAGCAGGGATCCCAAGGAGCTCAGGCCAAAAGCTGTAAATTCTCGGGAGAGAGTTGCGAAAATAAGGGGCGGTGTCAGCAGATCGGTGGTATCTGTGCCGCCCTGCTGCCGAGTCCCATAGCGGTGAAGGTCCCGTCCCTGAACCTTTCGACGGCGGGCTCCGTGGCCCTGTTCGAGGCGGTGCGGCGGAAAGAACGGAGATGAGCGCATCTGCGCCGCCTCCAAACCCTTTAGGTTTGACAAAAAGAGTCATTCACATATAGTGATTATCAGGGTTCCCGGCGGCAAATTTTGCTTGCAATTTGCAGATCGGTGGTATATATACCTTGCCTTGTGCTGGCGTAGCTCAATCGGTAGAGCAGCTGACTTGTAATCAGCAGGTTGCGGGTTCAATTCCTGTCGCCAGCTCCATTGAGCCGAGTTCCGGCAAAGTTCTTTCAATCACGAAATTCATCTGGAGGGGTTCCCGAGCGGCCAAAGGGAGCAGACTGTAAATCTGCCGTCGAAGACTTCGGAGGTTCGAATCCTCCCCCCTCCACCAAAAAAGTCACTTCCGGATGAAGGTTGGCGATGGGTTGGCAGGAGGCCCTGATGAGAGGGGCCGCCGGGACTGCGGCCATGGCTGATGCGGAATCCTCGACGATTCACCGAATGGCTCTGGTTGGGCGGGAATAGCTCAGTTGGCTAGAGCATCAGCCTTCCAAGCTGAGGGTCGCGGGTTCGAGTCCCGTTTCCCGCTCCAGAATCGGTATCGTTTGTGTTGGATAAAGCGTGATAGGCCCACATAGCTCAGGCGGTAGAGCGCATCCTTGGTAAGGATGAGGTCATCGGTTCAAGTCCGATTGTGGGCTCCATTTTCTTTTTATCCCAGGGTCAATTTCCGAAACAAAACAATACAAGCAGGCTGACCAGCCGCAAGGTTCTCAAGGAGGGTAATCGCGATGGCAAAGGAGAAATTTCAGAGGACGAAGCCTCACGTGAACATCGGGACGATAGGTCACGTCGACCACGGCAAGACGACGCTGACGGCGGCGATCACGAAGGTGATGGC
>JAAYDE010000089.1 GCA_012729375.1 Deltaproteobacteria bacterium
AAGACATACTCCCAGGCCTTCTTCTTGATCGGCCGGCTCTCGATCTTGGTCAGATTGATGTGGCGCTTGCTGAAGGGCTCGAGCATCCGGCAGAGGATGCCGGGAGCGTCGCGGACGGCGAACATCAGCGAGGTCTTGTCGTGGCCGCTGGCCTGCGGCGAAGTCCGGGAGATGACCAGAAAACGGGTAAAATTGTTGGGGTTGTCCTCGATCTTGCGCTGTATCACCCGAAGTCCGTAGAGGGTGGCGGCCATCTCGCTGGCCAGAGCCGCGCAGCCGCCATCCTCCATGGCCATCTCGGCGGCGCGGGCGGTGCTGGAAACATCCATTTGGGGAACGTCGGGAAAGTGTTCCTCCAGCCAGTTGCGGCACTGGGCCAGGGCGTGGGGATGGGAAACAACCTTCTGGACATCCTCCAGCCGTCCCGACAAGGAGAGCAGGCTCTGGGAAACCTCCAGAAGAATCTCGGCATAGATCTTCAAGTCGGAATCGAGAAACATGTCGAGGGTGTGGGAGACGATCCCCTCGTTGGAGTTCTCCACCGGCACCACGCCGTAGTCGGCCCGCCCCCGCAGCACCTCATCGAAAACGGCGGGTATGCTCTTGGCGGGAACGAATCGAGCCGAAAGGCCGAACTGGCGGATGGCGGCCTCCTGGGTGAAGGTCGCTTTCGGGCCCAGGTAGGCGACGCTGAGGGGCTGTTCCAGGGACAGGGAGGCGGAGATGATCTCCCGGTAGACGCTGCGGATGGCAGTGGAGGGAAAAGGACCGGGGTTGCTGGCGGCCAGGCGATCGTAGATGGCGCGCTCCCGGCTCGGCACGAAAAAAGGCAGCCCGTTTTTCGCCTTGAGGCGGCCCACCTCGATCACCAGGGCGGAACGGCGGTTGAGCAGTTCCAATATCTGATCGTCGATGGCATCGATCTTCTGCCGCAGATCACCAAGTTTCTTTTCTTCCAAATCCCTCTCCTGGGAAACAGGCCTGCCCGTTGACGGGGCTGGAAAGTGATCAATATAGCAGAGGGCGGAGGAACGACAAAGATCAATTTCGATCCCTTCACCAAAAGTCTCCTTGACCCTCCCCAAAGGGATGATTACACTTTTCCGTCACTTGGCAGAGGGAAACCGGTGACTGACATTGAGAGATTACTTTTCCCCGACTCATCCGGTGGAGACAAAATTCCTTTTGTGCTGACAGCTGCCGACGAACACAACGGAACAACGTCCCAGATTTTTCCAGTCACCAATCACCAGTCACCAATCACCAACAGCAGCCTCTAGCGCGGCGGGAATCCCCACATAAGCCCGGCAAGGAGAAAAAAACATGGCGATCGCCGATAAAATCAGCACCTGTCTGGAAAAGGCCTCGTGGATCCGCAAAATGTTCGAGCAGGGGAACGCCCTGCGCCGAATCCACGGCGACGAAAACGTTTTCGATTTCACCCTCGGCAACCCCGCGGTGGAGCCGCCGGAGGCTTTTCGCCGTGAGTTGCTGGCGATGGCCAAGAATCCCCTTCCCGGCATGCACCGCTACATGAGCAACGCCGGCTACGAGAAAACCCGCGAGGCCGTCGCCGCGCTTCTTTCCGAAACCTCCCCCCAAAAGGTCGAGGCCGGCCATGTCGTCATGACCTGCGGCGCCGGCGGGGCGCTCAACGTCGTCCTCAAAACCATTCTCAATCCCGGCGACGAGGTCATCATCCTCAACCCCTTCTTCGTCGAATACAAATTCTACATCGACAACCACGGCGGCGCGCCCCGCGAGGTTTCCACCGACCCGGAAACCTTTCTTCCCGATGTCGCGGCCATCGACAAGGCCATCGGAGCCAAAACCCGGGCCATCATCCTCAACTCTCCCAACAACCCCACCGGCGTCATCTACCCGGCGGAGGTCCTGGCCCGGATCGGCGCCCTTCTCGACCGCAAGGGGCGCGAGCTGAAACGCGCCCTCTATCTCATCTCCGACGAGCCCTACGCCCGCATCGCCTACGACGGCGCCACCGTGCCCAATGTCTTCGCCCACGTCCGCAACGCGGTGATCGTCACCTCCCACTCCAAGGATCTGGCCCTGCCCGGCGA
>JAAYDE010000090.1 GCA_012729375.1 Deltaproteobacteria bacterium
ACCCCCCAGGCGGTCCGCAGCAGGGTGCCGAGGGTTACCCGCCGATCCGCTGCCAGCCCGGCGAGGCGGCCGGCAAGCTCCTCATCCAGAGGAAGGGGAAGACTTTGACGCACATAGTCCGGGGCCGGCACCCCGGCGGGAATTTTCCTTCCCGGCAGATCGGTGATTTTCACCCCGTCGAGATAACGGCGCCAGAAGTCACGATGAGCATCCTTGTCCTGCCCTTCCAGCCAATGGACGAAGCGGCTGAAGGGAACGCCTGAGCCTTCCCTTTCCTGGGTGCCGAAAAGTTCGCCGGCAAGAAGCCCGATGCTCCACCCGTCCAGGATGATGTGATGGAAGGAGATTAGCAGGGCATGCCGGTCGGGGGCCAGGGTAAAGAGCGTCAGATCGAAAAGCGGACCTTTTTCCAGGTCGAGGCCGTCCCGGCGAACCTCGGCCATGCGCTCCTCGAGGCGCCGTTTTTGGGCGTCGTCATCCAGGTTGCCCAGATCCTCGTGGCGATAGGCGGGTCCGCCGTCCTTCAGGACCGCCTGCCACGGCTGGGTCGTTTCCCGCCAGATAAAGACCGTGCGCAGCACAGGATGGCGGTCCGCGGCCCGGCGCAGCCGGCGACACAGCCGGTCAGGGTCCAGTTCACCCTCGACACTCACCAGGCTCTGCTCGATATAGGCCGGGGAACGGGGATCCAGGGTGTGGAGGTGAAGCAGGCCCTCCTGCATCGGCGTCAGCCCGTAGACCGTCTCGAGGCGGGCACTGAAACGGCTTGTCAACAGACTTTGGTCAGCGCCTTGGGGCACCCGCCCCGCAGGTGGCACAGCGGCATCGCCGGGGCTCCCTGAGGAGGATCGCCGCAAGTTGGCGGCGACGGCGGCCAGGGTGACATGGCGGAACAGGGTCTTGATATCGAGCCGGTAGCCGGCGGCGCGCAGCCGGGAAACCACCAGCATCGCCTTGATCGAATCCCCCCCCAGGGCGAAGAAGCCGTCGTTTCTGCCCACAGAACCGGCACCCAGGACATCCTGCCAGACGACGGCCAAAGCCTTTTCGGCGGGGGTCTGGGGCGCCATGGCGAAATCGTCGTCGAGCCGCCGGGGAGGACGGGGAAGGGCCTTGCGGTCCACCTTGCCGTTGCCGGTCAGGGGGAATTCCTCCAGAAACAGGAAAGCGGAAGGAACCATCCAGTGGGGAAGGCGTTCCCGCAGCCATGAAGACAATTCTTCTTCAGCGACTCTTTCGGCGGCGATCAGGTAGGCCCACAGCCGGCTTGCCGCGTCCTCTGCTCCGGGAATCACCAGCGCCTCGGTGACCGCGGGGTGCTGAAGAAGGGCCGCTTCGATCTCCCCCGGTTCCAGGCGGCGGCCGCCGATCTTGATCTGTTCGTCAATACGCCCTAGGAAATAAAAGTTGCCGTCGGGCATGAGCCGGCACCGGTCGCCGGTGCGGTAGAGGCGGCGGTAATCGGCTTCCTCAACGGCAAAGGGATTGGCGACAAAGCGTTCCGCGGTCTGCTCGGCGCGGTTGAGATAACCACGGGCGGTCTGCATGCCGGCCAGGCAGAGTTCACCCGCCACGCCCAAAGGCTGGGGATGCCCCTGGCGGTCGAGCACATAGCAGCGGCTGTTGGCGATGGGGGTGCCGATGGGAGGATCGTTGTGGGGGATGGTGACCGGCCAGCTGGTGGCGCAGACGGTGAACTCCGTCGGCCCGTAGCAGTTCATCAGCTTGAAGGAGCGGGGAGCCAGGGCGCCCGGCTTGTCCCCGGCCAGCGTCACCGCCCGCAGGGCGGGAAAGTCGGTGTCGGCAAGGAGTTGGCGACCGACCTGGGGGGGGAGAAAGGCCACCGCCACGCCCTGTTCGAGAAAGTAGTCGCGGAGCCCTTCGCTGTCGAGGCGCAGCTCTTCCGGCAGGACATGCAGCGTTGCCCCACAGGTGAGGGGCGGAAATATCTCGTACACCGAAGCGTCGAAAGTCCACGGGGCGTAGCTGGTGCAGACCTCCGCGCCGGTGAAGGGGAAGCTGGCGTGCTGCCAGCGACACAGGTTGGCCAGGCCGCGGTGTTCGACAAGAACCCCTTTAGGCCGGCCGGTGGAACCGGAGGTGTAGATGACATAGGCCAGATGTCCCGGCTCAGGAGGGATCAACTTTTCCGAAAGGGAACCTCCCCCGGCGGCGGCAACGTCGATGCGCACTCCGCGGAAGGCGGCCCCGCGATGTCGCAGGCCTGGCTCATCGACAAGGATGCCGATGGCGGCGTCGTCCATGACAAAGGCGAGGCGCTCTTCCGGCCAGGCGGGATCAAGGGGCAGATAGGCCGCTCCGGCCTTCATGACGGCAAGAACGGCAACAACAAAGGAGGCGCAACGGGGGAGCAGAACCCCGACGATCCGCTCCGCCCCGGCCCCCTTTTGCCGCAGCCGGCGAGCCAGGGCGTCGCTGTCCTCGTCGACCTGCCGGTAGGACAGCCTTTCGGCGCCGCAAACCAGGGCGGTCCGCCCGGGAAAACGCCGGGCCGCATCGCCAAACAGGGCCACCGCCGTGGTCGGTCCTCCCCAGGCGGTTTCGGTCCGGTTGGCATCGACCAGAATCCGTCGCCGTTCCTCCGCTCCGAGCATGTCGAGGCTTCGCGCCGGGGCGTCGGGAGCCGCCGCGGCTCCGTCGATGAGGCGCCGGTAATGATCCCGCAGGCCTTCCACGAGCCACGGCTCGTAAACCAGGGCGTTGTAGTGAATAATCGCCTCCAGGCGGCCATCGTCGTTCCATTCCAAAGCGAAATCGACACCGTTATAGCCCAAACTCTCCCCCGGAACGATCTGCAGATCCCCACCGGACACCGCCGGGGGCTGGTTCTCGAAGACGAAGAGCAAGTCGAATCCCTCCCCGGCGAGTTTGCGGAGTTCCGCCGGCGAGCAAAAGGCGTGTTCTTCGGCCTCGAGATTCCATGACTGGATCTCTTCAGCCAGACGTACAAGGGAAACCTCCCCCGGGCAGAAGGCACGGACCGGCAGGGTGCTGACGCACAGCCCGACAATGCGGTCGCTTCCGACAAGAGCGGCCGGACGGCCGGCGACCACATTGGCGAAGAGGACTTCTTCCCGGTCGCCGTAACGGGACAGGAGCAGCGCCCAGACCGCCTGCAACAAGGAGTTGACGGTCAGCCGCCGCTCCGCCGCCAGAGTACGCAGCCGCTGCGTCGTCGCCCCGTCCAGGGAGAAATACAGACGCCGCAAGTCGGCGCTTCCACCCTCCCCCGCCGGGCTGCGCCGGGGAAGCGGAACCGAAGAAGAGACGGCGCCGTCGGCCAGCACACGCCGCCACCAGTCCACATGGGCCTGGCCATCCTGAGCGGCCAGCCAGGCCACATGACGGCGGAAGGGAACCGGCGGGGCCGCGGGAAACTCCGCGGCGAAGAGTTCGCTGACCAGCAGGCCGAGGCTCCAGCCGTCGAGAACGATGTGATGCCACGAAAAGAGCAGCCGGAAACGCTCCTCATCGAGACGGAAAAGGAGCACGCGCAGCAGGGGATCCCGTTCCACCCTCGGTGCCGCCAATGCGGCACGGGCCGCGCCAATGCGCGCTTGCCGGTCTTCCTCCTCTAGTTGGCTCAAATCCTCATAGTGGAAGGGAATCTCCCGGTACGGCAATACCGCCTGGCAGGGCCGTTGGCCCTCCCCCCCGAGAATCACCGTGCGCAGCGCTTCGTGGCGGCCGGCAAGCCATTGCAGCCGTTCCCGCAGGGTTTCCGGAGAGAGGGAACCGCGGATCTCGGCCCAGTTGTCGATCAGGTAGGGGTCTTGCGTCCCTTCCAGTCCCTGCTGGAAAAGCATCCCTTCCTGCAGGGGAGTGAGACGGTAGATGTGGTCGACGGCGCCGTAAATGCGCCGGGCGTGCTCCCGGTCCTGGGCCGAAATGAGGGGGTCACTCCAGGTATCGCCGCCGCGGACATCCCCTTCTGCCTCAGTCAGGGGTTTCATACCGGCGGCCAGGACCGCCACCCGGGAGCGTCGGTAGAGATCCTTGAGCTCCAATCGATAGCCCCTCGCCCCGAGACGGGAGACGACCAGGAGGGCCTTGATGGAATCCCCGCCGAGACGGAAGAAATCGTCGTTCATCCCCACCCGGTCGGCGCCGAGGAGTTCCGCCAGCACCTCGGTGAGGGCGACTTCTTCGGGAGTGGCAGGGGCAACGAAGAGCGCCTCCTGCTTCTCCGGCGCGGGAAGGGCTTGGCGGTCAATCTTACCGCTGGCGGTAAGCGGCAGGACCGGCAGAAAAAGGATGTCGGCGGGCACCATGTAGGGGGGAAGGCGGCCATTGAGATAGCTGCGCAGACTGTCCGCCGCCGAACCGTTCGCCCCGGGCTCGGCGACGACATAGGCGGCAAGGCGTTTGTTCCCCGGCTCGTCCTCCCGGGCAGCGACCACGCATTGGGCGACACCGGGAGCCGCAAGCAGAACCTTCTCGATTTCCCCCGGCTCGATGCGCTGGCCATGGATCTTGACCTGTTGATCGAGGCGTCCCAGAAACTTGATAGTGCCGTCGGCCCGCCAGCGGCACAGATCCCCGGTCCGGTAGAGCCGCTCGTTGTCGGCGCCGGTGGCAAAAGGATTGGCCACAAAAGCCGCCGCCGTCAGTTCCGGCCGGTTGAGGTAGCCGCGCGCCACCTGGATGCCGGCGATACAAAGCTCGCCGGGAAGGCCGACGGGCTGGAGATGCCCATCCCGGTCGAAAATGTGGATTTCCGTATTGTCCACCGGCTTGCCGATGGAGCCCTCCAGGTCGGCGGAAAACCCCTTGCAGCTGGTGGCGGTGATGGTCCCCTCGGTGGGGCCGTAGTTGTTGTAGAGGGTGATGCCGTCAACAGCGACGGGCCTGAAGACATCCCCGCCGGCACTAAGACTGCGCAATCCCGGCGGTCGATGTTCCTTGAGAAACAGCTCGGCCACGTGGGGGGGAAGCCACAGGTCGGTGATCCCGTTTTTCTCTATATAAGTATTTAATTCAGAAAGGTTGTGGCGTATTTCATCATCCAGAACATGAAGAACCGAACCGGCCGCCAGACCTGGGAAGAGTTCCCAGATGGAAACGTCGAAGGAGTGGGCCGCAAACAGAGTCAAGGCGGAAGCGGGAGTGAGCCCGTAGTGGCGTATGGTCCACAGGCACTGGTTGACGAGGCTGCGGTGCTCGATGAGCACACCCTTGGGCAGCCCGGTGGTGCCGGAGGTGTAGATCACGTAGGCGAGCTGGCTGGGCGACGGGGGCGGCGACGGACAACCAGGGGTTGATGATTCATAAAGATCGGGATCGAGGGCGTCAAGACAGGGGACGCCACCGGTGTCGAGTCCTTCCAGAAGATCCGTTTGCGATACCAGAGCGACAACCGCCGCATCCTCAAGCTGAAAACGCAGCCGCTCTGGCGGAGCGTCCGCATCCAGGGGAAGAAAGGCGCTCCCCGCCTTGAGCACGGCCAGGGCGGCCGTCGGGTAGGCAATGCCGCGGTGGAGCAGCAGGGCGACAATCCTTTCCGGGCCGGCCCCCGCCTGTTGCAGACGCCGGGCCAGGGCGCTGCTGCGCCGGTCGAGGTCGGCATAGGTCAAAGCCTCCCCTCGGCAGATCAGGGCCACGGCCTCGGGCTGCCGCGAAGCGGTCTCACGGAAGAGATCCACCAGGGTGGTTTCGGGGCAGGGAAAGGATTTACCCTGGAACTCCCGAAGCAGCCGTTTCTGATCGGCGGGAACCAGGTCCAGGGAGGCAAGGGGCGCCCGGCAATCCCGTCCGACTGCTTCGAGTACAGTTCGGTAGGCGGCGCCCAGGGATTCCACCTGCCAGGGCTGGAACGCGGCGGCGTTGTAAACCAGTCTTCCCGCGAGCCGTTCCTGCTGTTCCCAGACCACGGCAAAGTCGAAGCTGGTCCGGCTGAACTCCTCCGCCACCGCGACCTGCAGGCCGTTTTCCGCCCGGGGCGGCGGATAGTTTTCGAGGACAAAGAAATGGCTGAGAAGTTCCTTGCCCCCTTTGCCGAGGCCGGCCTGAATATCGCCCAGGGAAACGAAGACGTGATCGGCGGCCCTCGCTGCGTCGGCCTGAACTCTGCAGGCCAGATCGGCGAAGCTCTCCTCCCCGGACATCCTCAGGCGCACCGGCACGGTGTTGGCACAGAGCCCGATCATCCCTTCCACGCCGGGAAGTTCGGCGGGGCGGCCGGCAACCACCTCGCCGAAAAGCAGGTCCTTTTTCAGGCAGCAGCGGGAGAGAACCAGCCCCCAGGCCGCCTGTAGAACCGCGTTCAGGGTCACCCGGCAGCGCCCGGCCGCCTCCCGCAGGGCCTGCTCCGTTTCCTCGGCCAGATCCAGGGGGCAGCTCTCGCCCCGGTAGGCCTCCTCCTCGCCGCGAAGGCGCCTGCCGGGCAGTTCCGACCGTTCGGCACCCGCCAGCAGCTGGCGCCAGTAGGCGAGAGCCCCTTTCCAGTCCCGCCCCTCCAGCCAGCGGACATAGTCGCGGAACTGCAAAAGCTCGCCATCGGACTTTTCCGCGGCAGCGAACAGTTCGGAGAATAAGACCCCGGTGCTCCAGCCGTCGGCGATGATGTGATGGATCGTGAAAAGAAGCGCGTGGGCCTCTTCGGCTGTACGGAACAGGGTCACCTGCAAAAGGGGGGGATGGGCGAGATCGAAGCCCCGTTCACGAATCTCCGCCATACGCCCACGGATGCGCTGCTTTTGAGCGGCCTCGTCAACGGACCTTAGATCCTCCCAGGCAAACAGATTTGCGGACGCGGGGAGCCGCCGCAGCACCACCTGCCGGGGATGTGAAAGGTCCCGGTCGACAATGGCGGTGCGCAACATCTCATGGCGCTCGACCAAGGACAGCAGGCGCTCCCGCAGAGCAGCGGCGTCGACGGGGCCCCTTATCTCCAAAAGGCTTTGCTCCAGGTAGGCCGTCGATTCGGGATGGAGCCGGGCGTGGAAGAGGATTCCCTGCTGCAGCGGGGCGAGGCCGTGAATCTGGACTATTTCATCGCCGTAGCGACCGGCGAGGCAGGCCCTGTCTTCCTCGGGTATCGCCGTTGCCAGGGGCGTGGACGGCGCTTCGGTATCTGCCGTCGCAGTAAGCGGAGAGAGCTTTGCGGCCAGGGAGGAAAGAGTGCTCTCCCGGAAAAAATCCCGGGCGTCCATCCGGTAGCCCTTATGGCGGACGCGGGTGGTCACCATCAGCGCCTTGATCGAATCCCCTCCCAGTTCAAAGAAATTGTCCTGGCGACCCACCCGTTCGACCTGCAACTGTTCCGCCCAGACCTCCGCCAGTACCTTTTCGGCCCTGGTCGCGGGCGGCTCGAAAATTCTTTGCGGCAGGGCGACGATCGGCGGAAGGGCCTTGCGATCGACCTTGCCGCTGGTGCCGATCGGCAGGGAATCCATAAAGAGGACATGGGTGGGAATCATATAGGAGGGAAGCCTGGAGGCGGCGTAGGCGCGCAGTTTTGCGGCCGCATCATCTTCCCTTTTTCCCGTGGTGACGACATAGGCGCAGAGCTGCCGGACCCCGGCGCCGTCTTCACCGACGGCGGCCACGACCTGGGCGGCACCCGACGCCTCTTGCAGCACCTTTTCGATCTCCGCCAGTTCGATGCGGTGGCCGCGCAGCTTGACCTGCTGATCGAGGCGTCCCAGAAACTCGATATTGCCGTCGGCTAGCCAGCGGCACCGGTCCCCGGTGCGGTACATGCGGCCGAAAATGGGATCCTCCAGGGCCAAGGGATTGGGGAGAAAAGCCCGTTCTGTCAGCTCCAGACGATGCTGATAGCCTCGCGCCAGCTGCTCGCCGCTCAGGCAGAGCTCGCCGGGAACGCCCAGCGGTTGAAGCCGCCCCTCGGCATCCAGGATCAGGCACCAGCTGTTGGCTATCGGACGACCGATGGGCACCGGCCAGGTGCCATCGAGGTCGAAGCTGGTGGCCGTGACGGTAAATTCGGTGGGACCGTAGGTGTTGCAGTGACGATAGTTTCCAGCCGGTGCGGCGCGATGCAGCACCTCGCCGCCGCTGAGCATGAGGCGCAGGGCCGGAAGGGAGTCCCCCTCGATCAGTTCGGCGACCTGGGAAAGGAAATAGCAGACGGTGATTTCTTCCTTTCGCAGGTAGTCGTGCAGACGAGGCAGGTCGTGGCGGGTGTCCTCATCGAGGATGTACAGGGTCGCCCCGCGGATCAGCATGGGAAATATTTCCCACACGGAAGCGTCGAAGACGAAGGGGGCAAAGGCCGTCGCCCGGTCCTCCGCGGTGATGCCGTAGTGAGCCACGAACCAGTGACAGAGATTGGTCAGGCTGTGGTGCTCGATCATCACCCCTTTGGGTTGCCCCGTGGTGCCCGAGGTGTAGATCAGGTAAGCCATATCCCGGCCCCCCGGTGGCGGCAAGGGGGACAGGGTCTCGCCGCAGGGCAGGTCGAAAAGGGTGGCGCTGTCGATCCATTCCCCTGAAAAAAGGGTATCGGGCGCCCTCTTTTGCCGGGACGAGAGCAAGGCCACGGGCGCGGTGTCGGCCAACTGGAAAGCGAGCCTTGCCGGGGGCGCATCCGTCGCCAGGGGGACATAGGCAGCCCCCGCCTTTAGCGCCGCCAAGGCGCCGACCACAAAAGCCGGCCCTCTTTCGTCGACAAGGGCCACCTTCTCGTCTTTTGCCGCCCCGGCGGCGCGCAGGCGCCGGGCCAACTGATCGCTGAGACGGTCGAGGTCGCCGTAACTGATCCGCTGGTCTTGGAAGACCAGAGCGGTCTTCGCTGGACAGGACTGCGCCGTCTCCCGAAAAAGATCAACGACGGTGCGGGAACGGTCAAAAGGGAGGACGGGCCCCTTTCCGTAGGCGAGGATGCGCTCCCGTTGCCGCGCCGGCATGGGATCGATTCCCCGGACCGTAGCCTGGGAATCGGCGGCCGCCGCACAGACCGCCTCCACCAGGTGGGCGAAACACTCGCCGAAGGCGCGGGCGGTTTCCGGGCGCAGGGCCTCCGAGGAAATCAGGTTGCAGTGCAGAACCCCGTCCAGTTCCACGATGTCGATGGCAAAATCGTACATCGCTCCCCGGCCGGGAAAAGCCAGGGGCTCAATCTCAAGGCCGGGCCAGTCGGGACGCCGTTGATCCCCCTTTTCGTAGCTGAGCATGGTGGCGGCAGGGGAGCGTCCCAAGACCTGGACGATGTCTCCGTAGGGAGCCCGGTTGCGGGCCATGGAAGCGGCGCAGGCCTCCCGCACCCCGGCGAAAAACTGCCCCAGGGAAAGCTCGGGGGCGATCCGGAAATCCTGCGGCACGGTGTTGACGAACATTCCCATGACGCCGGCCGCTTCTTCACTGTGGCGGCCGCCGTCGGCCATGCCCACGCAGATGCGGGTAGCGCCGCTGAGCTTGTGCAGCAGCAGGGCGTAAACCCCGTTGAGGAACATGTTGAGGGTGACGCCAAGGCTGCGGCAGGCCTGACGCGCCTGGGCGACCAGGGGCGCTTCGACGGCGAACCATTCCTGGCGGCCGACGGGAGAGCCGCTGCGCGCCGGAAAATCGACGGGGAGTTCCAGAGGCGGCAGATCGGCGAGCTGTTCCCGCCAGTAGGCGACATCGGCCTGAATCTCTTGGGCAGCCACGGCGGTGTCCAGATGGCGCGGAGAAAGCGGGTTTGAAACCGGCTCTCGGCCGTTCATGAGGGCGTTCAGGTCGTCGAGGAGAATCCCCAGGGAAGCGCCGTCGGCGACGATGTGCAGAAGATCGAGCAGGAACAGGTGGCCGTCGTCAAGATCGGCGACGGCGGCCCGCAGCAGCGGCGCCTTCTCCAGGTCGAAGGGACGGATGAAAGCGGCCAGCAATTCCTCGACGCTGCGTCCGCCGGGATCCTCGATTCGCTCCAGGGCAAAGGGGGGTTCGGCGACGATCTTGCAGACCAGGCGGCCGTCGATCTGCTGGAAGCTGGTGCGCAGCGCCTCGTGACGCTTGATGCATTCTCCCAGGCAGATCTCCAACTGTTCCGTGTCGAGGCGCCTTTCCCCGCCGCGAATCTTCCAGGCCAGGGGCAGATGGTAGGCATCCTGGCCGTGGTCGCGCTGAAAGATGGCGTAGAGACGCTCCTGGGTCGGAGACAGCGGGCAAAAGAAGGTCGGCGTCCCCTTTTCCAGGCGGAAGGGAAAACCCCCTTTACGCAGAGCGTTTACGCTGTCCCGGACCGCCGCCTCGATGCGCCGGATATCGTCCTCCGTGTGCTCGGTGCACAGCCCGCAGGTACGGCGCTCCCAGGTGTAGACGCCCCGCTCCATGAGCAGCAGATAGAAAAGGGCCAGCTCGATGGGCTGAGCGAAAGCGCTGTAGGGGCCGAATCCCTCAAAGAGAAACTGCGGACCGAAGTTCATCAGCCGCAACGGCACGGCCTGGTCCTGGAACCACAGGTTGAGGCGGTCGGCGAGCCGATCCGTCAGCCCGTTCATCCGTCGCTGCAGTTGCGGCCCCTGCTCCAACAGATGGCCGGTGGCGGCGCAGACCGCTTCCATGCTCAGGGGATGGCGGCAGAAGGTGCCGCCGAAGACGATGGTCTTGTCCGCGGCCGGATGATCCTCAGTGCCCAGGAAACCGCCGTCGATGTAATCGAGGTATTCCTTGCCGCCGGCGATAACCCCCACCGGCAGCCCGCCGCCGACCACCTTGCCGTAAAGGGCGATGTCGGCGCGGATGGAGAAATGTTCCTGGGCGCCGCCGGGGGCGATGCGAAAGCCGTTGACCATCTCATCGAAAATGAGGCAGATCCCCTTTTCCCTTGTGAAGCGGCGCAACCGGCGCAGAAAGGTCTGCGGCTGCAGGCCGGGACGGCGGCTCTGCACGGGCTCCACGAGAACCGCGGCGATATCGTCACAGCGCTCTTGCAACTGTTCAAAGGCCGATTCGGCGTTGTAGTCGAGGACCAGGACATCGGCCACCATGTTTGAGGGGGTGCCGCGGGAATAGGTACCGGTTCCCTGCTCCTCGGATGCGGCAAGAACCCCGTCGAAGGTGCCGTGATAGGAACCATTGAAAAGGGCGATAAGGTCGCGGCCGCGCCTGGCCCGAGCCAGGCGCAGGGCGAACATGACCGCCTCGGAGCCGGTGTTGCAGAAGCAGACCCGCTCCATGCCGGTCAGGCGGCTGATCCGCTGCGCCGCCTCGGCGGTCATATCGCACTGGGGGCCGAGACCGAACCCTCGGGGCAGACGGGATTGAAGGGCCGCCACCACGTAGGGAGGGTTGTGCCCCAGGTAATGGACGCCCATGCCGAGGGCGATATCTATATATTCGTTGCCGTCGACGTCGACAAAGCGGCCGCCGAAGGTGGTAGCGGCCGCCACAGCATAGGCGGTCTCGCGCAGTTCCGGC
Source organism: Deltaproteobacteria bacterium (assembly GCA_012729375.1). Lineage (GTDB taxonomy): Bacteria > Desulfobacterota > Desulfuromonadia > Desulfuromonadales > JAAYDE01 > JAAYDE01. The sequence goes on from JAAYDE010000090.1 coordinate 11,380, forward strand.
CGGAAGGAAAGGGATGATTTCCAGTCAGCGAGTACCGCGGAGCGGCGCCCCAATTCCCGGGATTTGGCGGTGCGGGCGGTATGGGCGGCAACCAGGCGGGCCACGAAGGCCTCCTGTTCCGGGGTCAGGGCCTGCCTTTCCAGGACGAAGCCGCGGACGTTGCGCTCCAGGCGGACGGAACCGGCAGGGGTCGGGGAAGGCGCTGAAGGCAACGGGGAGCTCGCCGAGGAAAGCGCCGGCGCGCTTCCCAGCGCCCGCAATTGCTGAGCGAACAATTCCTGCATGGTCTGCAGCTGGGCGGCGAAGAGGGCCGGGAGTGCCGAAGGGGAAGAACCAGCCGGGGCGGCCGAAGGCGGCGGAAAATCCTTCGGCGTCATCGATGCCGCCGGCGCTCCGGTCGTTTTTCCGCCGCCCGCGGCAACGACGGGAAGCGTTTTCTCCGGCGCAGGCATCTTCTCCCGCACATGCTGCGCCAGGGACGACAGGGAAGGCATGGTGGTGAGAAACCAGCGGGCCTCAAGGGCGACGCCGAAACGGCGCTCGATCTCCTGGGCCAGCTTGATGATCATCAGTGAATCGAGGCCAAGCTCAAGTATGTTGATTTCAGGGTCTAGTTCATCCGCTTTGAGACCGAAAGCGGTCTGCGCCAATGAGATGATGGTTGCCAGAACATTCTGCTGTTCCATGTGCATGAACATTTTGCCTAGAAGGTGAGGCCGAGGGAAAACGCCAGAAGGTGGCTGTCACGCAGCGAACTGCTGTGAAAATGTTCCCAGTCCAGGTTGACGAAAAGCCCTTGGCGCAGATTCAGGTGCAGGGCGGCATTGAGCCGAAGGAGATCGTCGTCGGTTTCGAGAGCCGCCGTTTGGAAGGCGAATCCCGGATCGCCGCGGAAGGAGGCTTTGGTTTTGTCGGAACGGTCCAGATACTGATGCCACCAGCCCACCCCCAGGCGCGGGGTCAGGACGGTGCCGCCAAGGGGAATGGGGCGGCTCACATCGAGACCCAGGGTGGTGGCGAGAAACTCGCCGCGGGTGCCGCTCACCCGCAGGGCGGAAACCCCTCCCTGCTCCCGGTAGCTGTCGTTTTTTTGATTGAGATAGGCCCCTTCCAGGTAGGGGACCAAAGCCAGATTGCGCCAGTGGAAAGGGTGGGCCAGAAAAAGGGTGGCGAGATAATCGTGCATCTCATAACCGGCATGGTTGGTCTCGCCCAGCAAGGAAACCTTCCGTTTCGATTCGATATCGTGGATGCCCATGGACAGAGTGGCGATCAGCTCGGTTTCCCCGGCCGTCCAGCGGGCGCAGGGCCCAAAACGGAAGATATCGTCGGTCAGTTTTCCGCTGCGACGGAAATCCTCGGTTTCGCGGCTGTAATCGAGGAAAAAGCCGGCCTGCAACCGCCGTCCCAGGGTTCGCGCCGCCCCCGCCATAATACCGCCACCTTCCAGATCGTAGCGGTCCGGTTTGGCGCCGGTCCCATCCTGACGCCCCCGATGTCCGTGCAAGCCGCCGAAAACAACCCACCGCCCGGTGGAGTCGTCCCTTGCTCCGGGCGCGTCGCTGCGACCGATGATGCGGTGCCGGGAAGAAGACTGGCGGATCTGGGCCAGCCCCAGCCCTTCCAGGGTGTGGGGCTGTAGCTCCAGAGCGGCGCTGCCGGGCTGGGTGGACATGTCCAGACGCAGAATCAGGCTTTCGCTTCCGGCGGACAGAACATCGCCCACGGCGGCGCCGGCCATGGCGTCAAGGGTGGAACCGAGACTCCGGTTGGGGACATGGTCGGTGTAGTAAGCCCAATCGCGGGCTGTGTCCAGAATCACCTTCCCTCCACCCTCCTCCTGAAGAGAAAAAGTGACCGGCCGGTAGGAGGCGTTATCGGCGCTCAGGATGCCGGAAACCTGGAAGGTAGGCCCGAGGAGGACACGGCTGTCGCCGATGACCTCGCCGCTGACCGGAGTGATGGCGAGGTTTTCCGCGCTGATGAAGGCCTCCTGGACGCGGCTTGGATCGAGATCCAGGTAGAGCCGATTGTTTCCGTTTCCCAGATGGAAGGTGCCGGAGATGGTCCCTTTGAAAACGGTGAGGCTGTCATCACCGGAACCAAAATCGACGGTACCGCCGGAGACCCTTCCCCCATGGACGACGGCCAGACTGTCGCCGCCGCCGCCGAGATCCATAGAGCCGGTGACGGAACCGCCATGGTAAACGGCGATGTTGTCGGCGCCGTCCCCCCCTTTGACGGCCAGGAGACCCCCGGCCAGGGAACCGCCGGCAATGTTGAGAACGTTGTCACCGGAGGAAAGCCAAGCGCCATAACCGTCTCCCCAAGCCTCGCCGTAGACATTGGCGGTGGCGCCCTCCATCCGCAGTCCGGCGGTCAATACACCGGGCATGAGGCCGGGATCGGCGATGTATTCTCCTGCGGCAACAGGGTTCCCGTCCCACGGGTTTACGGCCACGGCGACGGCCTGTCCGTGCAGATCGAGGACGGCTCCGTTTCTGAGTACCGCCCCATAAACGGCGTGGGTATCGGGACGCACCGTGGTGAAATCTTCGGCCATGGCATAACCCACGGACAGCGCATGCAGAACCCCGCTTTCGGCAACGGTTACCCTGCTGCCGTCCACGCTCAGGGCGCTTGAACCGCCGAGGGCGCTGACCAATCCGCCGACATGGACCTGCCCCGCTCCGGCGGCGATGGAGAGGGTGCTGCCCCCCCCACCCTGGAGATAGGCCCGGGAACCGGACGCCATATCCAGTCTGCCGCCCTTGCCGACGCGAATGGCGGCGGCCTCGTTTCCGTAGGCAGCGGCCTCTCCCTGAAGATCGAGACCGCCTCCAGCGCCCACGTCGAAGACGGCGACCCGGTTCCCGTAGGCCTCGGCCCTGGCCCCCATGTCAACTTTGGCCGCGGCCCCGTTGAGGGTGACGGCGGCCTGACCCGAGGTGTTTTCGGCCGCATAGAAGGTCAGGGTGGGGTCGGTGGTGGTGACGACGGGATTCCCGGTCACGTCGAGGAAAAAAAGATCGAGATAGGAAGTGCTGCGCCCGCTCGCCTGAATGGCCAGGTTCTGTCCTTCGCCCAAAGCCAGGGGAGAGAGGGTGAAAAGACCACCGTTTTGGCCGTAGGAGATGGTCGTATCGACGCCGCTGGCGGTCACGGCTCCGTCGGCACGGTAGAGCCGCTCCAATCCGCGGACCTGGTCCATCAGCAGGGTTTCCGAGGGGGTTGCGGAGAAGTGGCCGTATCGATCGATGGAGGACAGACGGGGGACGTTGACCACCAGACCGAGGTCGAGCTGCTGGTACCAGATGGAGAAGGAACTGTAGCCGGCGATGCTGCCGCCGTGGCCGATGGCGGTGAGGGGAACCCCGAAATCGGCAAAGCCACCGGCAAAGTCCATGGTGAAGATGTTGTAGCCGTAATAGATGGGGATCCCGCCCATGCTGATCAGGGTGCTGTTGGCCAGATCGGTACGCGCCTGAAAGAGTTCGTCCGACATAAGATGGTACGTGTTGTTCTGCAGCACATCGATCCAGTTGAGCTGGTCCCGCAGGGTACTGACGATGGCCCCCGAGGTCCAGGGAATGACGGGATCCATGGTGGTGATGGCCTTGCCGGACTCCAGGCCGGTGATGGAGACTGGCGCGGCGTCGCCGGCCAGATAGGTGCCGCTCAGACCCGCCGGTTGAAAAACCATCTCGCGAAGGATTGCGGCGAAACTTTTGGCGTTTCCGATCCGCTCCGCGTAAGCAGCCTGGCCGAGCAGGGAAAGGATGATGGCGTTGGTGTTGGAATAGCTGCCTTCATAGGGAGGAACAGGGGCCTGAGGATACAGGTTCAAACCCAAGGCGGCCAGCTCTTCATGGGTGACGCCGACGACCTCCCCGTAAGCGACGTTCTTCCACTCATCCCACAGGGTCATGGAGGAGCCGGCACGGGTGCCGGCCATGAAGTTGGGAATCTCTGAACTCATGTTCAGCAGCCGCCTGACGGTGATGCTTTCAGCGCCTTGCGGCAGGGCGGCCACGCCCAGATCGACGTTGTAGCGGGCCTGCAGTTCTCCGAGGGTGTCGTCCAGAGCGAACCAGCCTTTATCCATCATGGAGAGAATGGCCGTGCCGACGAAGGTTTTGGACTGGCTGCCGATGCGGAAGGTCCCATTGACATCGACACCCCGCCCGGAAAGGACGATATTCCCGTCTCCCAGATTCAGGCCGACGTTGCTGCCGATGCCGGACTGGCTATGGTGATTGTACTGGACGGCTTTCAGCACGTCGTCGGCAAGGCTTGCCGCCAAAGGGTTGACGCCATAATCGACATCACCGAGACAAACAATGGGAAACCAGAGAACAAAAAAACCGACCAGACAAGAAAGCAACCCCTTTTTCAGCATAAAAGCCTCTTTTATTGTCTTTAACCGGCGGAAGGGAACGGCCGCATGCGGTACCCGCTTCTCTTGTGACTTCGTCAGGTGATCAATTCTTCAGGATTTAAGCAAAAAGCCGCTCCTCAAGGGGACGAGCGCCCACCTCGATGGAGTGCGTACAGGAAGAATGACGTTGGAGGGAACAGCAGTTGCCGAAGAGGCTCCGGAAAAACCTCGCAAACCTCTCCGGCACCTGCGAAAAGACTACGCCGTGGGGCTCTCGCCAGCTGCGCTTGCAACTGCTTCTTCTTTTTTGTCTTTTTTAAACCAGCCGCTGACGGTCTTCTTGCTTTCCGCGTAGCAGTCCTTGATCTCTTCCCCTACCTTTTTCAGATCCATATTGGTGAACTCGCCGTCGGCGAAACGCCTGGCGAATACCTGACCGACGGCATAGGTACTGGCGGCATTGGCCAAAGGCATGGTCACCACGCCCAGGCCGAAACCGATCAACGGAATGTTGCGGGCGACAGCGTAAGAGAGTTTGGGCGAGATCAGGCCGGGAAGGATCCCTCCCACCAAAGCCGCGGTAATCTGCCGGCCCCATTCCGCCTTGAAGGGAACGTTGTAGAGTTTGCCCAGCTTGTAGATCATCTCCACCTGCAGGGAAGCGAGAGCGGCCATGTCAAAAGCGGGAATCGGCACCAGCCCCACCACCATGGCGGCGCGCACCCGATTGCGGATGAGGGCGTCGACTTCTTCCCGGGAAGGTTTGGCCGGAATACTCTCGGCGGCTTGCGCTGATGCTTCGCTCTGTTCCTTGGCAACGGTCGTGTTGGTTTCTTCCATAATGACATCCCCCTTGTGAAATGTTTGCTCAGCCGCCGTGGGCGGTTGAGACCGGAAATGATTTTCCTCCTCAGAGGCTGACGGAAAAGTGACGCCGGTAGACAATTTTTTGTCTTGCCCCTGGTCCTCCCGCGCCTTTCGGGTTTTGGGTCCTCTGCCGCCGCCAGCTGTTTTTTTCATATATTTCCCATTAAACGCAAAAAGTCTAGTGAGATATATTTTTTTCGCAATGTTTTTCTTGTTGGAGTAACCTTTAGCTCATCTTAAAAGTTTGCAAAAAAAATGCCCGGCCGGATTTTTGCTTAAGGATAAAACCGGTTTCGCCAAGAACGAAGCCCTCTTTTGCAGAATTTCTTTTCGGCGGCGTTCAGGGAAAAGTCGGAATTTTATCGC
>JAAYDE010000091.1 GCA_012729375.1 Deltaproteobacteria bacterium
AAGACTCTGATGGCTTGGAATTGCCGCTTCCAGCGTTCCTGGGAGCGGCTCCGGGAAAGATACGATGACCGGTTCAAGCGGATGTGGGAATACTATCTCCTTTCCTGTGCCGGTGTCTTTCGCGCCAGGCGGATGCAGGTCTGGCAGATCCTCATGACCCGCTACGGATCGGGGACCCGGTCCGCACCCCGCATCAGGGAGGTCTGAAAGGATTCATTTTAGAAGATCAACCTGCTCCCTGCCCTCCTTTCAACAAGTCAAACCCCTTGAGTTGCGGTAAGAATTAATTTGCTTTTGTCCGGGGGATGGGTTATAAATCCAAATTCTTGCAAATCGGCACTCTGACTCACCATGGCCCGCCCGCGCGCCGTTCTGGCACACCAGAGTATTCCCAGCTAACCTTCTCCGGCCAAAAACGTGTCCTTGCCGACTCCGTCTTGGTCTCTACAAGCAAAGGATTCATCCATGTCCAGCACCTTTTCTTTCGCCGAACTGTTACTTCCCGCGCCCCTTCTCCAGGCCCTCCGGGAACTCGGCCACGACATTCCGACCCCCATCCAGGGCGAGGCGATTCCCCTGCTTCTGCAAGGACGGGACATGATCGGTCAGGCTCAGACCGGCACCGGAAAGACGGCCGCATTCGCCCTGCCGCTTTTGTCGCGCCTGGATCGGGAAGGGCGATTTCCCCAAGTTCTCGTCCTCACCCCGACCCGCGAATTGGCCCTGCAGGTCTGTGCTTCGTTCCAGGATTACGGAAAACATCTCGGCGGCGTCCACGCCTTGGCGGTTTACGGCGGCCAAGGTTACGAAGTGCAATTGCGGGGACTGAAGCGGGGAGCGCAGATCATCGTCGGCACGCCGGGGCGGATTCTCGACCATCTTGACCGCGGCGCCCTGAAACTCGACCGCCTCCAGGCTTTCATCCTCGACGAGGGTGACGAGATGCTGCGCATGGGTTTTATTGAAGATGTGGAAAAGATTGTCGCCGCCGCGCCGCAGAGCTGTCAGAAGGCGCTTTTTTCGGCCACCATGCCGGCGCCGATTCTGCGCATCGCCCGCCGCCATCTCCGCGAGCCGGCCCTGGTCCGCATCGCCTCCCGCACCGCCACGGTGGAAAGCATCGATCAGCGCTATTTTCTGCTGCGGCCGGAACAGAAGCCGGAGGCCCTCGTCCGTCTCCTCGAAATGGAGGATCACCAGGGTGTTCTCGTTTTTACCCGCACCAAAACGGCCACGGTGGAAGTGGCCGACCGCCTGCAGAAGGCCGGATTCGCGGCGACGGCCCTGAACGGCGATATGAACCAGGCGCTGCGGGAAAGCGCCGTCGGCCGGCTGCGCAGCGGGGATCTGCAGATTGTTGTTGCCACCGATGTGGCCGCCCGTGGACTGGATGTCGACCGTATCGGCCTGGTCGTCAATTACGATATCCCTCAGGATGCCGAGCCCTATGTTCACCGCATCGGCCGCACCGGCCGCGCCGGCCGTGAGGGGAAGGCCTATCTGTTCGTCACCCCGTCGGAAAGACGCTACCTCAAGGCTATCGAGCTGGCCACCGGACAGGCCATTGCCGCGGCGCGGTTTCCCACTTCCGCTGAATTGGAGCGCAAGCGGGGCGAACGTTTCCGCGACCGTCTCACCCGCATCCGCGAGGAGCAACCGCTTCAATTCTATGGTGATTTCGTGGCGAAACTGGCTCTGGAAATGAGCCTCTCGGCGGCCGAGCTGGCCCCTGTTCTGCTCTACCTGGCCCAAAGGGAACAGCCGCTGCAGGTGGAGAAAAGCTCCCTGGATATCCATCTGCTGCCGTCTGCTGCGGAAAGAAAAGGCGCGCCGCGGAGCGGTGTCGCGGCGGCCCCATCGGCTCCCCGCAAAAAAGGGCTGGAGCGGCGTTCCGGCGCCGTTCAGCACTATGACCGCTACCGTCTCGAGGTCGGCAAGAAGCACAACGTCAAGGTCGGCGATATCGTTGGCGCTATCGTCAACGAAGGGGACATCGACGGCAAGAAGGTCGGCCACATCTGCCTCTACGATGACTACAGCACCGTGGAGCTGCCGGAAGGCATGCCCAAGGCCGTTTTTCATCACCTGAAGAAGGTCTATGTGCGCCAGCGCAAGCTGAACCTGAGCCTGATCAACGGCTGAGGCGGAAATGGACATATAGAAAGAAAAAAGAAAGGCCGATTGCTGACAATCGGCCTTTCCGTTTTTTTGATGGTGCCCAGGACCGGAATCGAACCAGTGACACGAGGATTTTCAGTCCTCTGCTCTACCGACTGAGCTACCTGGGCAAGTGTCCATGGTATATAGCGGAAGGACCTGGTTCTGTCAAGATAAAACAATGGGACGGAACGGGGGTCAATCTTGCGGTCCTTGGCGGTTCTGTTAAACTGAACGGGATTTGCCGGGGTAGCTTTCTGGGCAACCGTCCAGTGTTTAATCCCCGGAGATCTACTTTCGCAGGGGGGTTGATGAACGGCAAGAACAAACGTCTGGTCGTGGTCTCCAACCGCCTTCCCCTCGCCGTTTTCCGCGAGGAAGGCCAATGGCAGGTACGCAAGAGCGCCGGTGGACTGGTGACGGCGCTGCAGCCGATTATCAAGGAACACCACGGGTTGTGGATAGGGTGGCCCGGCTGCGGCGACGAGGCTCCGTGCCGCCAGATGCTCGACGATTTCTCCGCCCGGGAAGGCTTCGATTTGGAAGGAGTTCCTCTCACGGAAGAGGAGGTCGAAAAATTCTACTGGGGTTTTTCCAACGAAAGCCTGTGGCCCCTGTTCCACGACCTTCTCGGTTATTGCCGTTTCGATATCGAACATTGGCGCTCCTATGTCAAGGTCAACCGGCATTTCGCCGAGGTGGTATCCAGGGTCACCCGTCCCGACGACTTCATCTGGGTGCAGGATTATCAGCTGACCCTGGTCGGACGCTCCCTGCGCCACCTGGGGCTTGCCCAGAATCTCGGCTTCTTCCTGCACATCCCTTTCCCCTCCCTCGACCTTTTCTGGCGGCTGCCGTGGAAGGACGACATCCTCCAGGGCTTGCTGGCCTATGACCTGATAGGTTTCCAGACCAGCCGCGACTGGCGCAATTTCGTCCATTGCGTGACGACCTTGATACCGGGGGCCGAGGTGATTCAGCGCCGCCGTCATACCACGCTGATCCGGATCGGTGAGCGGCAGATCACCGCCGGCCATTTCCCCATCAGCATCGATTACCGGGAATTCAACGCGCTGGCCCAGTCTCCGGAGGTGGTTGCGGAGGCGGCCTCCCTGCGCGCCCGATACGGCCAGCAAAGGTTGGTTCTGGGCCTTGACCGCCTCGATTACACCAAGGGGGTGCCGGAGCGTTTTCTGGCCTTCGAGCGGCTTCTGGAAAAATATCCCGAGTTGCAGCAGCGGATCATCCTGCTCCAGGTGGTGGTGCCGAGCCGCACCCTGATTCCCGACTACCGCAACCTCAAGGGGATGGTGGAACAGATGGCGGGGCGCATCAACGGCCGCTTCGCGGTTCCCGGGTGGACACCCATCCAGTATTATTTCCGCTCCCTCAACCAGACTCAGCTCCTGGCCCATTACCGTTGCGCCGATATTGCCCTGGTAACTCCCCTGCGGGACGGCATGAACCTGGTTTCCAAGGAGTATTGCTCTTCCCGGCCGGATCAGGACGGGGTGCTGATTCTGAGCGAGTTCGCCGGGGCCGCCGAACAGTTGGGGGCCAATTCACTGGTGGTCAACCCCTACGACGTGGACGGCACTGCGGACGCTATTTCCTACGCCTTCCAAATGGACCCCGAAGAGAAAAAACACCGCATGCTGCGGCTGCGCATCTCCATTTCCCGCAACAATGTGCACCGCTGGGTGCGGAACTTCATCGGCGAGATGAAGAACTCGTGATGAGTGGAAAATGGTTCTTGTTTTTTACGCCGGTATTTGTTAGATATTTACCACTCCTTTTGACGATCCAAGGGGACTCAGTGAACCTGATGGCGGAACATTCCAGGCTTTTTTCCCGTTTTTATTTCTGGTGCGGCTTCTCTTTTAGGCCGTCTGCCCTGGATTCCGTGCCTTCCATCGACGAAAGCTGACAGGAGGAACAACGAAGAGAGCGGAAACCACGGGCAGACCATTCAGGGTCTTTCCGTGGTTTTTTGGTTTTTTAGGCATAAAGAAAACCGTCGGAAGGTCCTCCGACGGTTTTTTGATTGTCAAGGAGCCGCCGGGAGTCCTAGATTACTCAGGGAGAACATTATGATCATCGTCATGAAACAGGACAGCACCAAAGAGGAACTGAAAGAGGTCGTCAGGCGGATCAGTGAACTGGGTTACCATCCCCACATCATCCATGGCGAAACCCGCAACGTGATCGGCGCCGTCGGGGATGAGCGGGGAAAAAACGTCCTCCAGTCCCTCGATTCCCTCCCCGGCGTCGAGAGCGTGGTGCCGATCCTCAAGCCGTACAAGCTGGCCAGTCGGGAGGTTTCCCCTGCGCCCAGCGTCATCGATGTCGGCCGCGGAGTCCAGATCGGCGGCGAGAAGGCGGTGGTCATGGCCGGCCCCTGCGCCGTGGAAAGCCGCGAGCAGATCCTGACCACGGCGCGCCTGGTCAAAGAGGCCGGCGCCACCGTGCTGCGCGGCGGCGCATTCAAGCCGCGCACCAGTCCCTATTCTTTTCAGGGATTGGAAGAGGAGGGACTGAAGATGCTGGCCGAGGCGCGGGAGGAAACCGGCCTGCCCATCGTCACCGAGGTGGTCAACACCAAAGACGCGGAAATGGTCGGCTGCTATGCCGACATCCTCCAGGTCGGCGCCCGCAATGTGCAGAACTTCCCCCTGCTCAAGGCCCTGGGACGGCTTGGCAAGCCGGTGCTGCTGAAACGGGGAATGTCGACCACAATTCAGGAATTTCTGATGAGCGCCGAATACATCCTCTCCGAGGGAAACCGCCAGGTGATCCTCTGCGAGCGGGGCATCCGCACCTTTGAGACAGCCACCCGCAACACCCTCGACATCTCCGCCGTGCCGGTGCTCAAGGAGCAGACCCA
>JAAYDE010000092.1 GCA_012729375.1 Deltaproteobacteria bacterium
CAGCGCTACTTCGGGCCAGATGTTTTTAAGGGTCGGGCATTATTCCCATGTCGAATTTATAACGGTGACCGATAACCAGCCTGCAACCCGGAAGGGCAAGGACGGCAAGCCTCTCCCCTATGGCACGACCCGGACCCTTGCCAATGGCGTGCTCCCCTTCGGCTGGATATCCATAACACCGTGTAAGGAAGACGAATACCGAGACGGGACAAACCAGCGTGAAGAGCACAACCACTTATCCAAGTCCAGGCGGGAGGAGTGCCGATTGACGATCGCCCGTAATCGCACTGCGGAATTGGCTAAAAAAGAGGCCGCCAAGAAGGAAGCGAAGCAGAAACAGGCCGCAGAAGCCGCCCGCCAAGCCGAGGAGCAGCAGCGCCGCGCCGCCCTATCTCCCCTTGATCGCAGCATTCTGGAAGTGATTGAAGCGGACCCCGATCCGAAGAAGAAAGATTGGACGAAGCTTTTCACCGAGTTGAAAAAAGGGAAATGGCAGGGAGAAGAAGCTCGTCTTGTAGCCGAAAAAATCAAAGCTGGGATGATAACAAGCGGAAAGTGGAAAGAAAATACCAAAAAGAAAAACCCGTCTGGAGACCATGAATATCAAGACACATTGCAAGTGCTTAAATTCTTAAAGAATTGAACTTGGGAAAACCATGCCATTAACTCCCAAGGTGTCATCCAAAGGGCAAATTACCCTCCCCAAAAAAGCCAGGGAAGCGCTTGGAACGGATGTGATTACCATCGAGATTGGAAGGGAAGGTCAGGTGGTGTTGCGGCCGGTGCGGTGTCTGGCCGGGGCGCTGAGAAATTTTGTCCGGCAGGAGCAAAAACCGTTAAGCGAGATTCGTGACAAAGCCTGGGAAGAAAAACTGCGTACCCTGCGCGATACAGTTCTCCATTACCCTGGTCCGACCGAGCCGGTGGCGGAATAAGAGTGGGAGGCTGCCCAATGATTGGCCCCGAAGGCTTCATCCCGCCCCATGGCGGCTATGAAAACCTGATCTCCTATCGAAAGACCGAGATCATTTTCGACGCCACGGTCTGGTTTTGCGAAAAGTATGTTGACCAACGCAGCCGCACCCGCGACCAGATGGTGCAGGCGGCGCGTTCGGGCAAGCAGAACATTGTCGAGGGGAGCATGGCCTCTGGCACTTCCAAGGAAATGGAGATCAAGCTGATCAACGTGGCCCGCGCCAGCCTGGAGGAGTTGCTGGCCGATTACCGGGATTTTCTGCGCATCCGCGGGGCGCCCTTATGGGACAAAAACAGCAAAGAGGCCTTGTATGTCCGCGGCATGGGCAGGGCAAAATCTGGATCCCATGGGGCTCATGAGTCCTATTTGACTTATAAGCATCTTTTGGAAAGTCGGCCTCCTGAAATTGCCGCCAACATTATCATCTGCTTGATTCACCAAACCAGCTATCTGTTGGACCGGCTTCTGAAAAGCCTGGAGCAGGCGTTTCTCCGAGAAGGGGGCCTACGCGAGCGCATGACGCGGGCCCGGATCGAGGCCCGCCAACAACAAGACCCACGAAAGCGCAAAGGATCATGACCACCCGAAGGACCAATAGCTAGAGTAGGAGCAAAAGATGACCGATCCCAACACAATACTCGTCATTACCGTCGGCGGCTCTTATCAACCCATTGTGACCGCCATAAAGGAGACCGCCCCCGCCTTTATCAGCTTCATATGCTCCGAAAGGGATCCGGGGACCGGAAAACCGGGCTCTAATATCCAGATATTGGGGCAAGGGAACGTCATCAAGGCCAAACAACAGGATGACAAGCCAAATTTGCCCAACATCCCGACACAATTAGGGTTGTCGTGTGAGCAGTTCAATGTGGTCACGGTCGCTGCCGATGATCTCGACAATGCGTTTGTGACGTTGCTGGCCACTCTGGAAAGCTTTCGTGAAAAATTCCCCCGATCCAGATTAATCGCCGATTATACCGGAGGCACGAAAAGTATGTCAGCCGCCCTGGTACTGGCCGCACTAGAAGTGGACGGTGTGGAGTTGGAATTGGTTACGGGGAATCGAGCCGACCTGATCAAGGTCCGTGACGGCACCCAATATATCGCGACCGCGATCAGCGATGCCGTTCGGTTACATCGTTCCATGGCCCCTCACTTGAACAGTTGGAAGAGATTTGCCTATGATGAGGCGGCTGCCGGCCTTGAAGCCATCCCCGTCCCCCAGAACACCGCCTTTCGCCACCGTCTGTTCCGTGCCCGGGATCTGAGCCGGGCTTTTGCCGCTTGGGATCGGTTCGATCATGAAGAGGCCCGTCGACTGCTGGACAACTATGCCCCCGTCACTGCCCAGGAACTGCAACCGCATATCAACATGTTGCGCGCCATTACCGGCGTATCCCCTCGCCGGGAACCTACACTCCTCTTCGATTTGTGGCGCAACGCCGAGCGGCGGGCCGCCCAGGGGCGTTATGATGATGCCGTGGCGCGGGTTTACCGCCTGGTTGAATGGAGCGCCCAGTGGTTTCTCAGAAGTCGTTTCGCCCTCGACTGTTCCGATATCCCGGCTGAAAAAATTCCAGATGGTGTCACCCTCTCTCCCGGTCGGGACGGCAAAATTCAGGCGCCTCTATTTGCTTCCTGGGAACTGGTCGGCAAACTTTCCACCGGGCCATTTTCATCTTTTTTCAGCACACACCGGAAAGGCCTATTGGACCACCTGAAAATCCGTAATCATTCTATTTTGGCCCATGGTCTAACGCCCATTACCTTCGACCAGTGGAAAATCTTTTCCGCCTTGTGCAATGATTTCTTTATCCCGGTGCTGGCAGAGGAGTCGGGGGTCAAGCCCACCCCCCAATTGCCCCAACGCTATTTATGGGAGGTGTCCGAAACAGGCCATGACCGATAATCGGAAATTCGATACTCACCTTTGCCTGGTCTCCTCCCAGCCCCTTCCCAATCTTATTCCCGCTCTTCGGGAGGAGACCCGGCCCCGCAAGGCGATTCTGCTGGTTTCCGCCGATATGAAGAGCCGCGCTGCTCTTCTCGCTGAAAACTTCACAAAAATCGGCTGTCAGGTCGAGGAGGTCGCTATCAGCCCCTATCGGATCGAAGAGATTCGGGCCACGGTGCTTGACATCCTGGCGAAAAAGGAAGAAGAAATTCTTGCCCTCAACGCCACAGGAGGTACAAAGATCATGGCCTTGGGCACGGCGGAGGTCTTCCGCGAATTCGGCCGGCCGGTTTTTTATGTGGACACCGACAACGGGCAGTTCATCACCCTTTTTCCCTCACCGACCACCTCCCCCCTTCCGGAGGTCGTCCGCATCAAAAGTTATCTGGCGGCTTATGGCTACACCATTCTCACCAAGGGAAGTTCCCATGTTGCACCCGATCGCCAACGGGTTTGCGAATTCCTGATCGGCAAAGCGGATCGTTTTGCCTCTGCCGTCGGCATCCTTAACGGTTGTGCCGCCACCGCCGAAAAAAGAGAAGTTTCATGGGCCGAAATCGAGGAACGCCATACATCCTTCGATAGCCTGTTGGAACTCCTGAACCTCCTGCAAAAGGAGAATATTGTGGAGTTGGCCGGGCGTCGCATCACCTTCGCCGACCCGGAAGCCCGGCGCTTCGTCGCCGGAGGCTGGCTGGAGGAATACGTGACCCGCGTTGTCTGCCGGTTGAAAGGGGCCAAGGTGATCCATGACCATCTCTGCAACCTCGAAGTCGAAACTCGGCAAGGCGTCCGCAACGAAATCGATGTGGCGTTTACAGCTCGGAACCGGCTTCATCTGATAGAATGCAAAAGCGGCCGGTTGAGCGAAAAAGAGGGAAAAGAATCGCGGGCCGACGGTGTCGCCTACAAACTCGACAATCTGCGGGATTTGATGGGGGGGACCTATGGCAAAGCGATGCTTGTGAGTTACCGGAAATTAACTTTGGAAGATCGCCGGCGATGTGCTTTAAATAATATCCATATTGTCGAAAATACCGATCTGCCTGGTTTGGAAAAAAAACTGCGGGATTGGATTGCCTGACCCTGTTCCTGTATTTTCCAGAATTGTTCGGGTTACGGAGTCCTAACGGGAATCTCCGGGGAAAAATGCCGTGGCCTCATAACCTCTTGAAAAATATAGAATTTGTGAAAACACTTAACGAGGGGTTCTCGAAAAACGAAATTCCCTATTATTTACAATTGGATGGAGAAACAAGGATGAGACAAAACATTATGTTTTTGAGGGAAAAGCTCCCTACCCCCTTTAAGGTTCGCAAAAAAGGGGTTTTAAGAATCCGTAATCATTACGGAAAAAGGAGGTGCGGAATAAACTGACCTGAATATCGAAGGGATTACGACTCACCGGGGCGGCGCCCCGGATTGCAGTGATGACGGTTTGAATAAACTGACCTGAATATCGAAGGGATTACGACTCGCAAATAATCGCGCCGAAATCCGCAACTAAACTATCTTGAATAAACTGACCTGAATATCGAAGGGATTACGAC
>JAAYDE010000093.1 GCA_012729375.1 Deltaproteobacteria bacterium
AGGGCCAGCATCGATCTATGACCCGGCAAAACCCCAAACTCTCCCATAACCCCCGGCGCCACGACATCATCCACTTCCGTGGCCAGTATCTCCCCGTAAGGGGTAATCATTTCAAGCTTCAGCTTATCCGCCATGCTCGATCATCCTTTGGCAATTCGCCCGGCATCGTTATCAGGATGCCAGCTTCTTGGCTTTTTCAACGGCTTCTTCAATGGTTCCGACCATGTAGAAAGCCTGCTCGGGGATATCGTCATGCTTCCCGGAGGCGATCTCGTTGAAGCCCTTGA
This sequence comes from Deltaproteobacteria bacterium, assembly GCA_012729375.1. GTDB lineage: Bacteria > Desulfobacterota > Desulfuromonadia > Desulfuromonadales > JAAYDE01 > JAAYDE01. Next base: position 288 of record JAAYDE010000093.1, read on the forward strand.
TGGTATCTTCCAGTTTGACATACTTGCCGGGGGAGCCGGTAAAAGCCTCGGCGACGTGGAACGGCTGGGACAGGAAGCGCTGAATTTTACGGGCTCTGGAAACAACGAGTTTGTCGTCTTCGGAAAGTTCGTCCATACCGAGGATGGCAATGATATCCTGCAGATCCTTGTAGCGCTGAAGGATGAACTGAACCTCCCGGGCGACCCGGTAATGTTCCTCGCCGACCACCTGAGGATCGAGGATGCGGCTGGTGGAGTCGAGAGGGTCGACCGCCGGATAGATACCCAGTTCGGCGATCTGACGGGACAAAACGGTCGTGGCGTCAAGATGGGCGAAAGCCGTGGCAGGCGCCGGGTCGGTCAGGTCGTCGGCGGGGACGTAAATGGCCTGAACGGAGGTAATGGAGCCCTTCTTGGTGGTGGTGATCCGCTCCTGCAGTTCCCCCATCTCGGTACTCAACGTCGGCTGATAGCCAACCGCCGAAGGAATACGGCCGAGGAGCGCCGAAACCTCGGAGCCGGCCTGGGTGAAACGGAAAATGTTGTCGATGAAGAAGAGCACGTCCTGGCCTTCTTCGTCACGGAAGTATTCGGCAACCGTCAGCGCCGAAAGCGCCACTCGGGCGCGGGCCCCCGGCGGTTCGTTCATCTGTCCGTAAACCAGGGAGGCTTTATCGAGGACGCCGGAGTCCTTCATTTCATGCCACAGGTCATTGCCTTCACGGGTACGCTCACCGACGCCGCCGAAGACCGAATAGCCGCCGTGCTGCTTGGCGATGTTATGGATCAGCTCCATGATCAGAACCGTTTTGCCGACGCCCGCGCCGCCGAAGAGACCGATCTTGCCGCCGCGGGAGTAAGGAGCCAGAAGGTCGACGACCTTGATGCCCGTTTCAAAAGCTTCGACTTCCGTCGACTGGTCGACGAATTCAGGGGCGGGACGATGGATTTCCCAAAGCTTTTCCGCTTCGACCGGACCCATTTCGTCCACCGGTTGGCCGACCACGTTGAGAATCCGCCCCAGGGTCGCTGGTCCCACCGGCATGGATATCATCTTTCCGGTGTCCAGAACGTCCTGTCCGCGGATAAGACCTTCCGTGGAGTCCATGGCTATGGTCCGAACCGTGTTCTCGCCCAGATGTTGAGCGACTTCAACCACCAGGTTCCATTCCTGATCGTCGATGGCCGGGTTGGTTATCTTCAGCGCCGTATAGATCTCAGGCAGATTCCCTTCCTCGAACTCAACGTCCACAACCGGACCGATAACCTGAGAAATTCTTCCCTTATTCATATAAACCGAACCTCCTTTTATCCCCTAAATCGGTGGAAACCGAAGCCAACCGTTGCTCTTGATCTATTTGATCGCCTCGGCGCCGGAAATAATTTCCATCAACTCCGTGGTAATGGCGGCTTGCCGCGCGCGATTGTACATCAAGGTCAGCTTGCCGATCATTTCCGTCGCGTTCTTGGTGGCGCTGTCCATACTGGTCATGCGCGCCCCCTGCTCCGATGCCCGGGACTCCAGCATCGCCCGGAAAATTTGCACTTCGACGTTCTTTTCCAGCAGCTGGCAGAGGACCTCGGACGGATTCGGTTCAAAAATGTAGTCCGTCTCGGCGTAAAGGTCCTCCTCTCCTTCGGGCATCACCACCGGCAACAGCTGAATCCGCGTAATGACCTGGGATATGACGCTGCGGAAGGTATTGTAATAGAGAAAGATGACGTCGTATTTTTCCTCTGTATACGCGGTGGAAAGCTCGTCGGCAAGAAGCGCCGCCGTTTGATAATTCACATCGCTGGTGATATTTTCATAAACCTTGATGATATTCATGCCGCTGCGCCGCTTGAGGTATTCATTGCCTTTGCGGCCGATAACGGCGATATCGATCTGCTGAAAATTCTCCGGATTGGCTCGAATGAACTTTTCGGCCGTCTTGGAGATGTTGGCGTTGAAGCCGCCGCACAGGCCCCGGTCACCGGTCAAAAGGAGAATCAAGGCCCGCTCACGGGGACGTTCTTTAAGGAGAGGGTGGGAGATGTCCTTGGCCTTGGGCACCAGGTTAGCAATGATCGCACCCATTTTTTCTGCGTAAGGACGGGTGGCCAGGACCGCCTGCTGAGCCTTCCTCAGCTTGGCGGCCGAAACCATCTTCATGGCCTTGGTGATCTGCTGGGTGTTTCTAACGGAATTGATCCGTTTCTTGATATCCTTCAGGCTCGCCATTGATCCGTACCTTTTGTGAAGTGACTAAACCGCGAACTGTCCCTTGAACTCGTTCAGAGCGGACTTGATTCGCTCTTCCAGAGCGGCGTCAATGGCCTTTTTTTCAGCCAGGTCGGAGAGCAGGTCGGCATGTTTGCTGTCCAGGAACGAATAGAGTTCCTCTTCGTAACGACGCAGGGAGCTGGTGGGATATTCATCCACATAGCCGTTGTTGGCTGCGTAGATGACCATGACCTGTTTTTCGACAGGAATAGGCTTGTACTGAGGCTGCTTGAGGATTTCCACGAGCCTCTCGCCGCGATGAAGCTGTTTCCGTGTGGCGGCGTCCAGGTCAGAACCGAACTGGGCGAAGGCGGCCATCTCCCGGTATTGGGCCAGGGACAGGCGCAGGGTGCCGGCGACCTGTTTCATCGCCTTGATCTGGGCGCTGCCGCCGACGCGGGAGACCGACAGGCCGACGTTGATCGCCGGACGCACCCCGGAATAAAAAAGGTCGCTTTCCAGGAAGATCTGGCCGTCGGTGATGGAAATAACGTTGGTGGGGATATATGCCGAGACGTCCCCGGCCTGGGTTTCGATCACCGGCAGAGCCGTCAGGCTGCCGGCCCCGAGGCCCTCATGAAGCTTAGCGGCCCGTTCCAGAAGGCGGCTGTGCAGATAGAAAACGTCCCCGGGGTAAGCTTCACGTCCCGGCGGACGGCGCAGCAACAGGGAAAGCTGCCGGTAGGCCACGGCCTGCTTGGACAGGTCGTCGTAAATCAACAGGGCGTGTTTGCCGTTGTCACGGAAATACTCCCCCATTGTCGCGCCCGTGTAGGGGGCGATGAACTGCAGGGGCGCCGGTTCGGAGGTGGTGGCGGCGACAATGATGGTATATTCCATGGCCCCGAACTTTTTCAGCCTGTCGACCACCTGGGCCACGGTAGAGCGCTTTTGGCCGATGGCGACATAAATGCAGACCATGTTCTGGCCTTTTTGATTGATGATGGCGTCGATGGCCAGGGCGGTCTTCCCCGTTTGCCGGTCGCCGATGATCAGTTCCCGCTGGCCCCGGCCGATGGGAACCATGGAATCAATGGCCTTGAGGCCGGTCTGCATCGGTTCATGAACCGATTTGCGTTTGACGATGCCCGGCGCCTTGATCTCCACCTGGCTGTATTCTTGAGCGGCGATCTCTCCCTGGCCGTCGATCGGCAGGCCGATCCCGTTGACGACACGCCCCAGAAGAGCTTCCCCGACCGGCACCTCGACGATACGCTTGGTGCGTTTGACCAGGTCGCCCTCCTTGATATGCTCTGCCTCGCCGAGAATGGCGGCTCCGACATTGTCCTCTTCGAGGTTCAGAACCATGCCCATCGTCTCGCCCGGAAACTCAAGCAACTCACCCGCCATCGCTCGGTCAAGGCCATGAATACGCGCGATACCGTCGCCAACCGAGATGATGGTTCCGGTCTCGCTGACTTCTACCTCACGACCAAAGTCCTTGATCTGTTTTCTTATGATCGCACTGATCTCTTCCGCTCTTATCTCCATAGGACCACATCACCCCTTCGTTAAGGTATCTTCCATCCTTTTCAGTTGGGTCAAGATACTGCCATCCACCATTTTGCCGCCAATTTCCGTCTTAACACCACCGATCAAGGAACTGTCAACCTTGAGTTGCAATTCAACGGCCTTGCCGGTCTGCTTTTCAAGGGCTGCTTTGATCTGCTCCCGCTGCTCCTTGTTAAGCTTTCGGGCCGAGGTTACATAGGCTCTTTCCACTCCAGCCTTTTCATCGGCGAGCCGGTGGTAATCGGCAGTGATCTGATTCAGGAACTTGAGCCTGTCTTTTTGCAGGAGAAGCTCGAGGAAATTCCGCCCCTCCCGGGATAGTTCCAAAAGACCGATGAAATCAGCCAGAAGCTCCTTTTTCTTGGCCAGGGAAAAGGTCGGTGAGACCAACATGGCGCGCAATTGCCGATGTTCCGCAAAAATCTTCCCCACCAAATCGAGTTCCCGGCCGAACTGCTCCAGCCGTTGCGGGTCTTCGGCCAATCCGACCAGAGCCTTTGCGTATCGTCTGGGTATCGCGTTGATGCTCAATGGAGTTCTCCTACATTCTTAAGGTATTCGCTGACAAAACGTTCCTGGTCCTCGGAGTTTATGTTCTTGCGAAGCAACTCTCCCGCCAAAACAATTGCCAGCTTGGATGCCTCTCGGCGCAACCCCTCCCGAGCTCTTTCAATATCCCTGGCCGCCATTTTTTCCGCGTCGGCGCGGATCTTTTCCGCCGACTTGCGGGCGTTGGCGATGATTTTGTCCCGCTCAAGTTCC
>JAAYDE010000009.1 GCA_012729375.1 Deltaproteobacteria bacterium
AAAGTTTGCAAAAAAAATGCCCGGCCGGATTTTTGCTTAAGGATAAAACCGGTTTCGCCAAGAACGAAGCCCTCTTTTGCAGAATTTCTTTTCGGCGGCGTTCAGGGAAAAGTCGGAATTTTATCGCCTGCTTCGCTAGAAAACAGCTCAGCTTCCTTTCCGGAGTCCTTGTGAAAACACAGATATGGTTGTTGTGGATTGTCTTTTGGGTTGCCGGATGCTCCTTCGCTCCGCCCTACCAGCGCCCCCGCCAGGATCTGCCCGGCACCTGGGAAACGGCCGCCGAAAACAGCATCGAGGTCCGCTGGTGGCGGCACTTCGAGGATCCCCTCCTCGACCTTCTCGTCGCCGAGGCACTGGTCCACAATCGGGATATCGCCGCAGCCCTGGCCCGTGTCGAACAGGCCGCCGCCAACGCCGGGTTTGTCACCTCACGAATGGCGCCGACTCCCGAGGCCACGGCGGCGCGGACCCAATACTGGGATTCCACCCGCACCGCCGGCGCTCCCCCCGACGGCTATCAGAAATACCGCGAATACAGCCTCTACCTGGGGGCTTCCTGGGAACTGGATTTCTGGGGCAAGTATCGCAACGCGGCCAAGGCAGCCAGGGCCGAACTGGCCGCCAGTGAGGCCGACCGGGATACCGTCTTTCTGCTGGTGACCGGCAACACGGTCAGAAGCTATTTCGACCTGCTGGGCTACGAATTTCAGGAAAAAATCGCCGAAAAAACCCTCGACCAGCGTTTGCGGGCCCTGGATTTCTACCGCGCCAACGAAGAGTTCGGCTTTTACAGCCGCACCGATCTGCTTCGCGCCGCCAGTGAGGTCGCCACGACCCGTTACAACCTGGCCCTGGCCCGTCTCGGTCGGGACCAAGCCCAAAGCACATTGCTGTTGCTGCTGGGCCGATCGCCGGCGGCGATCATGGAAGATCATCAGCTTGCCACCGACCGCCGGCTCGCCGCCCTTCCCTCCGCCCCGCTGGTGCCGGCGGGACTCCCCTCCCTGCTTCTGGAGCGCCGCCCCGATCTGCGTTCCGCCGAACAGGACCTGATCAAGGCCCATTTCGACATCGGCGTGGTGCGCGCCGACTATTTCCCCGCCGTTTCCCTGAGCGGAGTCTATGGAAGCGCCGCCCAGGGCTCCCACGACCTGGGCAGGGAAGCGGCCAAAAGCTGGAGCTACGGACTGTCCCTGCGCCTTCCACTCGATTTCTGGCAAACCCGCTTTCGTGAACAAATGGCCGATGCCCGTTGCCGTGAGGCCGCGGCCAATTATGAGAAGGCGGTGCAGGCGGCTTTCAAAGACGTCCGCGACGCCCTTACCCGGCAGAATTACCTGGCCGATGCGGCGACGGCTCTCACCGGCCGCCTGGAGAACCTGGAGGAGGCCGTGGCCCACGCGGAAGACCGCTACCGCAACGGTTACTCCAGTTTCATTGATCTCCTCGACGCCGAACGCTCCCTCTTCGATACCCAGCTGAACTGGGCGCAGAACCGGACTCTCCATCTCCACGCGATGGTGGATCTGATCATGGCCCTGGGCGGAGGCTGGGAAGACGACCCGTCGAACAGGCCCCTTCTACCCCGGATATCCACCAGGGATTTCCCGCAAGGAGAACAACCATGAAATGTTTTTGGCGACCTCAAAACCTTTGGGCGGTTTGGGTTCCTGGCCTGCTCTGCCTTCTTCTGGCGGGATGTTCGTCCGACAACGGCTCCGCCCAGTCAGGACCGGGACGACCTCTGCCCCAGGTCCTGGTGGAGCGGATCATGCGCCGCGATATCCCCTACACCCAAACCTTTGTCGGCCACGTGGAAGGCCAGCACTCCGCCGAGGTTCATGCCCAGGTCAGCGGAATTCTCCAAAAACGGGTTTACAAGGAAGGGGAATCGGTCGCCAAGGGGCAGGTGCTTTTCGAAATCGACCCGGCCCCCTATCAGGCCCAGGTGGATCAGGCCCTGGGCCGGGTCAACAGTGTCCGGGCGCGGCTCGCCAACGCCCAAAGGGATATGGAGCGGGCCATCCCTCTGGCCCGGCGCAACTCCATAAGCCAGCGGGAAAAGGACATGGTGCAGGCCGCCTTTGACGCGGCCCGGGCGGAGATGGAAGAAGCCCAGGCGGCGCTGCGCGCCGCCCGCATCCAGCTCGATCTGACCCGCGTCAGGGCGCCCATCGCCGGCTTCGCCAGCATGGCCCTGCGCACCGAGGGCAGCCTGATCACCGCCGGCGCACCCAACAGCCTGCTGACAACCGTCAACAACATGGATACCGTTCAGGTGGTTTTCAGCGTTTCCGACTCCCTGGTGCGGCGGATCAAAGGCCACTTGAACCGGAACCGGGCCACGATGGGAAAAACCGTTGCCGCCACTCTGGTGATCGACGGCGACCATCCTTACCCCCATGAAGGTACCCTCGCCTTCGGCAATCCCGTCATCAACCGGGATACCGGCAGCATGATCGGCAAGGCCCTCTTTCCCAATCCCGACAGGGAGCTGCTGCCAGGCCAGGTGGTGCGCCTGAACCTCCACCTGATGACCTTTCGCAACGCCCTGGCCGTGCCCCAGCACGCCGTCCTCCAGACCGACCAGGGGTCGATGGTCGCCGTCGTCGACGAGGAAGACAGGGTGTCTTTCCGGCCGATCAGCGTGGCCGCCATCCTCGACCGGGAGTTTCTGATCGACACCGGACTGACCGGAAATGAGCGCGTCGTCGTCGAAGGGGTGAACAAGATCGCCCCGGGGATGAAAGTGATCCCCCATGCCGCCGACAACGGAACGGCTTCCCACCACGGGGCGGGAAAGGGGTAGACACCGATGAAGGATTTCTTTTTCCTGCGGCGGCCGGCACTGGCCATTGTGGTGTCGGTCATCATTGTCGTCCTTGGCGCCTTGGCCCTGCGCCAGCTGCCGGTGGCCCAGTATCCGGATCTGGTGCCGCCGGCGGTTTCGGTGACCGCCTTCTATCCCGGCGCCAGCCCTGAAGTCATTTCCCAGGTTGTCGCCGCGCCCCTGGAGAAGGCCATCACCGGGGCCAAGGATCTCCTCTATCTGCAATCGACCAGTGCCGCCAGCGGCATGATGGCACTGACCGCGACCTTCAGCCTGGGGGTCGATCCGGAGGTGGCCAGCAGCCGCATCAGTAATCTGGTCCAGGGGGCGCTGGCCCAGCTTCCGGAGGAAGTCCGCCGCCTCGGGGTCAGCGTCACTGCGGGAACCGGCTCCTTTTTGCAGATCATCACCCTGTCCAGTCCCGACGGCCGCTATGACAGCCTGTTTCTGAACAACTACGCGGCCCTGAACCTGATCGACGCCCTCAAACGGATTCCCGGCGTGGCCTCCGCCGACTCGCTGATCTCCGAAGAATACTCCATGCGCGTCTGGTTCGATCCCGCCAAATTGGCGGCTTTCGGCCTCACCCCCCAGGACATCGCCGCGGCCATCCGCGAGCAGAACGCCCAGTACGCCGCCGGCACCGTCGGCCTGCAGCCGGCGCCCGACGACCTGAAGATGTCCTGGCTGGTCAGCACCCGGGGCCGCATGGCCACGGAAGAGGAATTCGGCAACATCATCCTGCGCGTCGACGAACGCAAGGGGATCATGCGCCTGCGCGACGTGGCCAGGGTGGAACTGGGCGCCGCCGACTACAGCGTGCGCAGCAAACTCAACGGCAAGCCGGTGGCCGGCATCAGCATCTCCCTGACCCCCGGCGCCAACGCTCTGGCGACGGCGGACCAGATCGCCGCCACCATGGCGGAACTGAGCCGGGATTTCCCTCCCGGCATGGAATACGCCATCCCCTACAACGTCACTACCTTCGTGCGCATTTCCATCGAGGAGGTCATCCAGACCCTCTACGAGGCCATGTTCCTGGTGGCGCTGGTCATCTTCCTCTTCCTGCAGAACCTCCGCGCCACCCTCATCCCCTGCATCGCCGTTCCCGTTTCCATCATCGGCACCCTGGCGGGGATGTATCTGCTCAATTTCTCCATCAACACGCTGACCCTTTTCGGCATGGTGCTGTCCATCGGCGTGGTCGTTGACGACGCCATTCTCGTCCTCGAGAACGTGGAACGGCTCATGCGCGAGGAAGGAATTTCCGCCTGGAAGGCGACCTCCCAGGCGATGCGCGAGGTCACCGGACCGGTGATCGCCTCGGTCCTGGTCCTGGCCGCCGTTTTTGTGCCGGTCTCCTTCATAGGCGGAATGACGGGGGAGATGTTCCGCCAGTTCGGCATCACCATCGCCCTGTCCGTGGCCCTGTCCGGAGTGGTCGCCCTCACCCTCACCCCGGTCATGTGCTCTTCACTGCTCCGCATCTCCCACGGAGCGCCCCAGGGACGTTTCTTCCGTCTCTTCAACCGCGGTTTCGAACTGCTGACCGAAGGTTATATGTGGGCCGTCCGCCTGGTGCTCCGCTATGACCTGCTGGCCGTCCTGGCCATGGTCGTGCTGCTCTGGGGAACCTGGTTCCTGTTCAAACACATCCCCGCCGGCCTGGCTCCCGATGAGGATCAGGGCTACATCATCGCCGCCGCCATGCTTCCCGACGGAGCGGCCATGCCGCGCACCGACCGGGTTCTCGACCGGGTGTCGGCGGCCATGCGCGAAGACTCGGCAGTGGACGCCGTGCTGACCATCGCCGGAAGCGATATTTTCGGCGGCAGCGGCTCCCTGGGCAGCGCCGGCGCCGCCTTCATCATGCTTCGCCCCTGGGACGAACGCAAAGAGCCCTCCCGCTCCGCCCAGGCGATGGCGGCCAAGGTTTTCGGCATCGGCATCACCGACGGCATGGTGGCCGCCTTCAACCCGCCCCCCATCGTCGGCCTCAGCGCCCTGGGCGGCATCGAAGGCTTCTTGCAGAACCATACCGGCGCCGCCATCGAGGAGATGGCCGAACAGGCGGGCAAACTGGCCGCCGCCGCCGCTTCCCGTCCGGAACTGCGCGGCGTCGGCAGTTCTTTCAGCCTGGGCACGCCCAAGATCTATCTGCAGCTGAACCCGGAAAAGGCCAAGCTGATGGATGTGCACATCGGCGATGTCTATCAGGCCCTCAGCGCCACCCTTGCGGGCAGCTACATCAACGATTTCACCTTGCAGGGCCGGGCCTTCAAGGTGTATATGCAGGCCGAAGCCAAATTCCGCTCCAGCCCCAAAGATCTGGAGGCGATCTACGTCCGCAGTCGTACCGGCAACATGATTCCCCTGGCCAACCTGATAACCGCCACGACCACCAGCGGCGCCTTTTCCCTGACCCGTTTCAATGGTCTGCCCGCCGCCCGTCTCTCCGGCCAGGCCGCTCCAGGCTACAGCAACACCCAGGCCATGGCCGCCATTGAGGAAATCGCCCGCAGCGAACTTCCCACAGGCTACTCCCTCGCCTGGAGCGGTTCTTCCTACCAGGAGAAAACCAGCGGCGGAACCAACTACACCGTCCTGCTCCTGGGCCTGGGCATCGTCTTTCTCATCCTCGCCGCCCAATACGAAAGCTGGAGCCTGCCCACCGCCGTCATTCTGGCCGTACCCTTCGCCCTTTTCGGCGCCTTGGCGACAATTTTCCTTGCCGGATACGCCAATGATATTTATGTTCAGGTAGCCTTGGTCACCCTGATCGGACTGGCCGTCAAAAACGCCATCCTCATTGTCGAGTTCGCCGCCATCGAGCTGAACAACGGCAAATCGCCCACGGAGGCGGCGCTGACCGCCGCGGCGCTGCGCTTCCGCCCGATCATGATGACCTCCCTGACCTTCATCCTCGGCTGCATCCCGTTGGTGATTTCCAGCGGTGCCGGCTCGGCCAGCCGCCACGTTCTCGGCAGCAGCATCATCGGAGGGATGGTCGCCGCCTCTCTCATTTCGCCGATCTTTGTGCCCTGGTTTTTCAAGGTGGTGATGGTTTGCCAAGGCAAGCTGACCAAAACAACGGAGGAAAAATGAAGTTTCAAACAATCGCCGTGGTCGGCGCCGGAGTCATGGGGCGGGGGATCGCCCAGGCTCTGGTGATGAACGGCTTGGATGTCGTTCTCATCGATGTCGATATCGGCGCCCTGGACAAGGCCTGCCTGGAAATCCGTCAAAGCCTGCGCATGCAGGGGCTTTTCGGCAAGGACAGCGTCGATGTCGAAGCGTGCCTCGCCCATATCCGCTGCACGACGGAACTGGGTCATGCGGCGGCGGCCGATTTCGTGGTCGAAAACATCACCGAGCAGCCCGACCTCAAAGAACCCCTCTATCGGCGTCTGGATGAAGTCTGCCGCCCCGAGGTCCCTTTCGCCGCCAACACCTCGGTCATCTCCATCACCCGCATCGGCTCCTGGACACAACGCCCGGACCGGGTCGTCGGCATGCATTTCATGAATCCGGTGCCCCTCAAACCGGTAGTCGAGGTCATCCGCGGCCACCACACCAGCGACGACACCCTCGACCGGGCCAGGGCCTTCCTCAAACAGATGAAAAAGCGGGCCGTCGTTGTCAACGATCTGCCCGGCTTCGTTTCCAACCGGGTGCTGATGCTCACCGTCAACGAAGCCGTCTGGGTGGTGCAGGACCAGGTCGCTTCCGCGGAGGATGTCGACCGGATCTTCAGATCCTGTTTCGGGCACCCCATGGGTCCTCTCGAAACCGGCGACCTCATCGGCCTCGACACGATTCTCTATTCCCTGGAAAGGCTTTTCGAAAGCTACAATGACCCCAAATTCCGCCCCTGCCCTTTGCTGCGCAAGATGGTTGACGCGGGTCTTTTGGGCCGCAAAAGCGGCAGGGGTTTCTACAATTACCAATGATCCGGCTGCCGCTGAAGCCGGAGCAGAAAAAGGATGAGGAATGGCTGAGGAAATCCGTGAAAAAATTCGGGATTTTGTGCTCAAATATGTCAGGGATGAGGAACTGGCCGATGACGAGAACATGTTCGACCTCGGCTACGTCAACTCCCTCTTTGCCATGCAGTTGGTCATGTTCGTCGAAAAGGAATTCCAGCTGACCCTCGGCCGCGACAGCATCCGTCTGGCCAATTTCCAGTCCATTGACGCCATCGTCGCCCTGATTGAAGGGCAGCGGCAGGGGGCCTGATATGGATCGGGCCGCCTGCATGCGGGAGTGGATCGACGCCTTTGTTTTCCCCCAGGCCAACGCCTGGGAGGAAAGACAACAGCTGCCCCCCGCCATCCTTGACGACTTCGCTTGCCGCGGCTGGTTCGGTGCCGCTCTCCCGCCGCGCTGGGGGGGGCTCGGTTGCGACAGCGAAACCCTGGCCCGTTTCTGTGCCGAAATGGCCCGGGGCAGCGTCTCCCTGCTGAGCATCTTCACTGTCCACAACATGGTCTGCCAAGCCCTGTTGCGCTGGGGGGCCGCCGACCAACAGGCGGTCTGGCTGAGACAGCTGGCCTCCGGCGCGGTGCGGGCCGCTTTCGCCCTGACCGAACCGGAGTTCGGCAGCGAAGCGACGGGGATTCGCTGCCGGGTGGCTCGAAACGGAGATGAGCTGATCGTGAACGGCGCCAAAAAATGGATCTCCGGGTCCTGCCACGCCCAGCTTTTCCTGGTCATGGCGCGGGCCAAGGAAGAGGGGCTGATGGCCCTTCTGGTTCCCGCCGACACTGCCGGCCTGCGAATCACGCCGATGCCCGATCTTTTGGGCTTCCGCGCCGCCGGCATCGCCCGCCTCGACTTCGCCGACTGCCGCCTGCCCGCCTCCGCCCTGATCGGCGCGCCGGGCGCAGGCTTCACCTTCGTCGCCGCCCATGCCCTGGATCACGGCCGCTTCACCGTCGCTTGCGGCTGCCTCGGGGTTATCGAAGCCTGTCTGAGGGCCAGCGTCGCCTACGCCAACCAGCGCACCCAGTTCGGCCAGCCGTTGCGCCGCCACCAGCTCATCCAGGCGCTGGTCGCCGACATGGCCACCGACCTGGAGGCGGCGCGGGCGCTGGTTGAGCGGGCCGCCAAACAGCGCGACAGCCAGGCCGCGGAGTCGATCACGGCCACCACCATCGCCAAATATTTCTGCTCGCGGGCGGCGCTGCGTGCAGCCACGGACGCCCTGCAGATCCACGGCGGCAACGGCTGTTCTCCCGAGTATCCTGTGATGCGCTACTACCGCGACGCCAAGATCTGCGAAATCATCGAGGGAAGTTCCCAGATGCAGCAGCTGATGATAGCCAGCCACGCGTTCATGAGGGAACGTCCCCAGCGGAGACGCCGCCATGGCTAAGACCATCAAGTGCCTGGTCTGGGATCTCGACGACACCCTGTGGGACGGGATCCTTCTCGAAGGAGGCGGCAACCGCCTCCGCGAAGGGGTTCGCGAGGTTTTGGAAGCCCTCGACCAAAGGGGCATTCTCCATTCCATCGCCAGCCGCAACGACCATGATCACGCCATGGAGCGGCTGGCCCGCTTCGGCCTCGAGTACTACTTCCTCTATCCGCAGATCCATTTCGGCATCAAAAGCGCTTCGCTGAGCACCATTGCCAGGAAACTCAACATCGGCATCGATACCTTCGCCTTCATCGACGACCAGGCCTTCGAACGGGAGGAGGTGAAGCAGGCGCTACCCGAGGTGCTGTGCCTTGATGCCGCGGACCTGGCGGCGCTTCCGGATCTGCCCCGTTTCATGCCCCGTTTCATCACCGAGGATTCGGCCCAGAGACGCCGCCTGTACCTGACCGACATCAGCCGCGCCAAGGCCGAAGAGAACTTCACCGGCCCGGCCGAGGCCTTCCTGGCCACCCTCGGCATGCGGTTCACCATCGCGTCCGTCAGCGACGGGGACCTGCAGCGGGCCGTCGATCTGACCGAACGCACCCACCAGCTGAACGCCACCGGGCTTACCTTCAGCCATGACGAGTTGGACGCCCTGCGCCTTTCTTCCAACCACCTGCTGTTCATCAGCAGCCTCGAAGACAAATTCGGGCCGTACGGCAAGATCGGCCTGGCCCTGGTGGAAAAAGGGACCGAGGCGTGGACCGTCAAACTGCTGCTGATGTCATGCCGGGTCATGTCCCGTGGGGTCGGTTCGGTCATGCTCAACCACATTGTCCGCGAGGCGTCCCGGGCCGGCAAAAAACTGCGCGCCGATTTCGTCGAAACCGACCGCAACCGGATGATGTACGTCACCTATAAATTCGCCGGCTTCGAGGAAATGCAACGGTTCGGCAACCGCTCGGTGCTGGAATACCAGGGAGACGGCCGGGTCAGTTTCCCTGCCTATCTCGATGTGGTGATCCAGGGGTGACCCTGCCCGCTCTTTACCGGGGCGACGCCATGAGAGCAATGGCGACCCACAGACTGAAGGAAACGGATATCCCCGAAAATCAGCCCTGCCGCCCTGCCGTCATGAACCGGTTGTCGGGGGTTGACCGGTTCCGGTTTCTGCCAGCCGCCGGTTTCCAGTTGGCGACTCGCTAGGGAGGTGTCATGGATAAAATGGCTTTCGTATTTTCCGGGATCGGCACCCAGTGGCCGGAAATGGGCCGGGATCTTTGGGAAACCGATGCCGATTTCGCCGCCGGCTTCGACGCCTTCGACACCCCTTTCCGCCGACTCTCCGGATGGTCGGTGGCGGACGTCCTCTACCGGAACCCCGCCGACATCGGACCGGCCCAATGGGGCCACCCCTGCGTCCTGGCTGTGGAATTCGGCCTCTTCCAGGTCCTCCAGCACCACGGATTCCACCCAGACCTCATCCTCGGCCACAGCGGCGGGGAAGTCGCCGCCGCCTGGGCGGCGGGCATCCTCAGACCCTCGGAAGCGGCCCTTCTCGCCTGGCGCCACTCGCTGCTTCTGGAACAGGCGGCCGGCGGCGGGAAAATGCTCTTCATCGCCCTTCCCGCCGCCGAAGTGGAAACACTGCTGGAACCCTACACCGGGCACATCACCATCGCCGCCGTCAACTCGCCCCGCGGCACCGTTTGCGGCGGCGAGGAGGCCCTCCTTCAGGAATTGGCCGCGGCTCAGCCCCCGGATACCTTCTGCCGCCTGCTGCCGGTGGACGTCCCCTTTCACACCGGAGCCATCGAACCGTTTCTGGAGAGTTTCGAAATGGCCCTGGTCCCTTTGAATCCTCGCCGACCGCGGTTGCCCATTGTTTCCACCCTCCATGGCGGCCCCTGGCGGACGGGGGACTTTGGCGGCGCTTACTGGCGGCGCCACGTCAGGGAACCGGTACTTTTCGCGGCGGCGCTGCAATGCGCTATGGACCAGGGCTGCCGGCGCTTCGTCGAACTGTCCCCCCACGCCGTGCTCCAGGCTTCCATCCAGGAAACCGCCGCCGCCCGGGGAATCAGGGTGATCAGCTGCGGCCTCATGGCCCGGGACCTGGAGGGCTCGGTCACCCTTGCCCAGGGCCTCGATCTGCTGCGATCCTGGCAGAACGCGGGAGCCCCCTCGGCCGGGGTTTCAGCGGGGGATGATAGGCGCGAGGATGAGCAGAAGAGCCCTGGCACCCAGCGCCGGCTGCGGGAGTGGATCCGCACCGATTTGGAAAAACTTCTCCCCGGCCAGAACCTGGCGGAAAACGCCCCTTTTCAAAGCCTCGGCGTCACTTCCCTGACCGCCCTGCGCCTCTGTGCCGCCCTGACGGAGCGCCTCGGCGTGCCGGTACCGGCGTCGGCCGTATTCAATTATCCCGACATCGGTTCCCTGGCCAACCACCTCGCCGCCCTTGCCCAGGGAACTTCTTCCCGAAACGCCGCCGGCGCTCAGGATGACAACCCCGCCGCCGCCCGGGAACCCCTGGCCGTCATCGGCGTGTCCTGCCGCTTCCCCGGCGGCATCAACGACATGGATGGGTTGTGGAATTTTCTCGCCGCGGGGCGCGACGCCGTAGTGCCCATTCCCGCGGAGCGCTGGGACCGGGAGCGCTATTACAGCGCCGACCGCCAGGCCCCGGGCAAGATGTACACCAGGGAGGGGGCTTTCCTCGCCGCGCCCAACCCGCCCATCGAGAATTTCGACGCCTTTTTCTTCAACATCTCGGCGCGGGAGGCCCTGCAGCTCGACCCCCAGCAGAGGCTGCTCCTGGAGCTCAGCTGGGAGGCCTTTGAGAACGGGGCCATCGATCCCTTTGCCTGGCGAGGTAAAGAGGTCGGTGTCTTTGTGGCCATGACCAACAACGAATACAGCCACGCCCACCGCGAGTCCTACCACCGCGAGCGCATCGACGCCTATTCCCTCACCGGCACGACGATGAGCGGCGCCTGCGGCCGGCTCTCCTATTTTTACGGCTTCGAAGGCCCCTGCTTTACCGTGGACACCGCCTGTTCCTCGGGCATCGTCGCCCTCCACGCCGCCTGTCAGAGCCTGCGCCGCGGCGAGTCGGCAATGGCCCTGGTGGCGAGCGTTACCCTGATGCTGACCCCCGATCTGCACATCTGCTTCAGCAAGCTGGGGGCGATTAGCCCCGATGGGCGCAGCAAGGCCTTTGACGACGGCGCCGACGGCTACGGACGGGGCGAAGGCGGAGCGGCGCTCGTCCTCAAGCGACTCAGCGACGCGGAGCGGGATGGCGACCCGATCCTCGGCCTGATCCGCGGCACCGCCATCAACCAGGACGGCAAAAGCAACGGCCTCACCTCCCCCAACGGCCGCGCCCAGCAAAAGGTCATCGCCGGCGCCCTGGCCGACGCGGGGCTGCTTGCCGAGGAAGTGGACTACGTGGAAGCCCACGGCACCGGCACCGCCCTCGGCGATCTGATCGAGCTGGAAGCTCTGGCCGACGCCTACGGCGCCCGGCGCCGGCAGCCGTTGCGGGTCGGCTCGGTGAAGGCCAACATCGGCCATCTGGAGCCCGCCGCGGCCCTCGCCTCCCTGCTGAAACTGCTGCTCTGCTTCCGTCACGGCGCCATCCCGGCCAACATCCACATCAAAACCCCCAACAGCCGCTTTGACTGGCACAAGCGCCTCCTTCAGGCGCCGACTTCCCTGGTCCCCTGGGATAGTGACAGGCGGCGCCGCGCCGGCATGAGCGCCTTCGGCTTTTCCGGCGTCAACGGCCACGCCATCGTCGAGGAATACAGCCGCCCGGAACCGGCTGCCGACGGCGCGCCGTCGGCCTTTCTGCTCCTGCTGTCCGCCAAAAGCGCCGATGCCCTTCGTCAGCTCGCCCGCGCCTGCGCCGACAAGGTGGAGCAGATGACGCCCGCCATGCTGGCCGGGCTGTGCCGTTCCGCCGCCTGCCGGCACAGCCATTTCCCCTGGCGAATCGCCATCACTGCCACCGGCCCGGCCGACATGGCGGCGCAACTGCGCCAGGCCAACCCCGCGGCCGCTTCCTCCCCGCCTTCCTCCCTGGCCCTCCTTTTCACCGGCCAAGGTTCCCAGTACCCCGGGATGGGGGAAGAACTTTACCGGAACTATCCCGTTTTCCGTGATGCCATCGATCATTGCGCGCGCATTCTGGAGAAGCAAGGGATCGATCTGATCGCCCTCCTCTATGGCGCAACCCCGGCCCAGGAACTGGCGCGGACCGCCCATGCCCAGCCCGCTATTGTCGCCGTCTCCTATGCCCTGTGGCGCCTGTGGGAAGCCTGCGGGCTCCGTTTCGAGCACACCGCCGGCCACAGTATCGGGGAGTATCCGGCGGCCGTCGCCGCCGGCATCATGACCCTGGAAGAGATGCTGCGTCTGGCGGCGGCCCGCGGTCGGTGCATGGAGGATGCCCCGCCCGGCGCCATGGCGGCGGTTTTCAGCGGCGCCAGCGAAATCCACGAGGTGCTGAAAAAGCACCCGCAAATCACCTTGGCCGCCGTCAACGCTCCGGCGAGCCTCACCCTTGCCGGGGCCGAGGACGCCATGGACGGCCTTCTTGAAGAACTGGCCAAGCGCGGCATCGGCCACAAAAGGCTTCATGTCGCCCATGCCTTCCACTCCCCGGCCATGGAGAGAGCCGCTTCCCGTTTCCTCGCCCACCTCCAGGACGTCGCCCTGTCCCCGCCGACCGGGATGGCCTTCGTCTCCACCGTGACCGGCGCCGCCGAGGAGAGTAGGGTTTGCCGCCGTGATTACTGGGCCGGCCAGATCCTGGCTCCGGTGCGCTTCGCCGCTGCGGTAACGGCCCTGGCCCGGGAAAGCGCCCTGGCGGTCGAGGCCGGCCCTTCCGCTTCCCTATCCGGATTGGTGAAACAGTGTTCCGACTCCTGGCGCTCGATTCCCTCCCTGGCTCCCGGCCAGGGGAGCCTCTTTTCCCTGCTCACGGCGGCGGGGCACCTGTACCAGGAAGGCCTCGATCTGCGCTGGCAGGAACTCTTCGCCCCTTTCAACCCCCAAGTCGTGCCCCTGCCCCCCTACCCCTTTCAGCGGGAGCGGTTCTGGATGCCGGTGCAGACCGATCCGCCGGAGGGCTTCGATCGCCGCCGTTCCGTCCTCGGCCGCCGGCTGTCGACCCCGGCCCTCGGCGCCACCGCCGTCTTCGAAACGACCTTCTCCGATGCCGGACCGCTCTTCGTCCAGGAACATGTCATCTGCGGCAAGGCCATCAGCCCGGCGGCCGGCCACCTGGCCATGCTGCTGGCCGCGGCCCGGGAGCTGTGGGGGGAGTCCGCCTGCGAACTGCACAACGTCGACTTCCTCCACCCTCTGGTGGTGCAGCCGGGGGACCGGCGCCTGGTGCAGGTCATCGTCGACAATCCCGGCGCCGCCGCCAGCGCTTTGCGCCTGGTCAGCCGCGGCGACGGCGAGGAACTCTGGCTGGTGCACTGCACCGCCACCCTGAAACGGGATCCCTCGGCGGCGCCCCTGCCGGCCTTTCAACCAGGCGAGGTTTTTGCCGAGGAACAGGCGCCGGAATCATTCTACGAACGGTTCCTCAGCCACGGCTATGAGATCGGCCCCGGTTTCCGCCGCATCGACCGCATCAGTATCCGCGACGGGGAATCCCTCTGTCGGGTGCAGGCCCGACGCGGCGACTCCTGTGAGGATGGGCATGTCATCTACCCCGGCGCGCTGGATTCCATCCTGCAGACCATCCTGCCTCCCTTTTTCCAGGAGTTGGCCAAAACCATGGCCGCCGAGGAATCGCTGCTGATCCCGCTGAGCATGGAACGACTCCGCCTGTGGCGCCAGGTCCCCGGGGAGGTTTGGTGCCATTCCCGCGCCCGGCGCAGCCTGCGGGACGCCGCCCTGGTGGGGGAAACCCTGGCGGTGGACGGAGAGGGCAACCCCATTGTCCAGCTCGCCGGCCTGACCTTCCGCATGACCGACCGCGCCACCCTCTACCGGCAACTCAACAGCGATCCCCTGGAACTGGTGTATGCCCAGCATTGGGAAGAGGCTGACATGCCCCCGGCCAAGGGTGAAAACCCGTTATTGGTGTTCCCTGTCGGCGACGGCGTGCTGGCCTCAGCCCTGGCCACCCTCCCCGGCACGGCAGGCATTCCCGCCGCTTTGCAGAGCGCCGCCCTGGCCGACTGGCTAAAGCGGAACCTTCCCGGTGCCGGCGGCGCCGAACTCCTGGTCGCCCACAGCCGGAAAACCAGGGAGGCAAAGGAGATCCTCGGCGCCGAGGCCGGAGCATGGGAGGAGGCGGACTGCCGACGTTTTCTGGAGCTGCTGCAGGCGGTGAGCCGGACGCCCCTCAATGTCCGCCTCCATCTGCTCACATCCGGGATCATGGCGGTGCAAAAGGGGGACCCCTGTCGGCCGGCCGGGGCGGGATTGTGGGGGATGGCGGCCAGCTTCGCCCTCGAACATCCCCACCTGTGGGGGCATGCCATCGATATGCCTTCCGACCTGGGAAAAGACCACCAAGAGGATCTCCAGCAGGCGCTGCACCTGTGCCGCTCCGCCGCGGCGGCGGAAACAAGCGCGCTGCGCCAGGGGGTTCTTTACCGGTGCCGTCTGCACCGGGCCAAAGGCAAGGTGGAAGCCGCCCGCCCCTGGCGGGGGACCCACCTGATTAGCGGCGGTAACGGCGCTCTGGGCCTGCAGACAGCCCGCTGGCTGGCCGAGCAGGGGGCCGAGGCGGTAGCCCTCCTCTCCCGCTCGGGAATCCCCCCGGCGGCGCAAGACCAGGTGACGGCCCTGCGCCGTTCGGGAGTGCAGGTCATCGTCCTGATCGGCGATGTCTCCAAGGGCGAGGACGTCGACCGGGCGCTGCAACAGATCAGACTTGAGGCGCCACCTTTGCGGGGCGTTTTCCATGCCGCCGGCGTCCTCGACGACGGCGTCGTCGCCGACCTGACCGCGGCAAGGCTGAGTGCCGTTCTGGCACCGAAAATCCGCGGTGCCGTCCACCTCCATCGGGCGACCTTGGGGGTGGATCTCGACCATTTCGTCCTTTACTCATCGGCGGGCACCTTCCTCGGCAGCCAGGGCCAGAGCAACTACAACGCCGCCAACCATTTCCTCAACGCCCTGGCCCGCCACCGCCAGGCCCTGGGCCTGCCCGCCGCCGCCATCTGCTGGGGTCCCTGGGCGGACGGGGGGATGGCCGCCGAATCGGCACGGCACAGCGACCATCTGTCGCGGCAAGGCATTCTCCCCATCCGCGGCAAGGAAGCCTTTGCCGCCTTCCAGGCCGGAAACTCCCTTGACTTTTGTGAATTCGCGGTGATGATGATCGACTGGCAGCGCTTTGCCGCGCGCCGCCGCGACCTGGGGCAGGCCATCGACGGGCGGGGATATTTTCAGTCCCTGGCGGCCGCAAAACAGGCGGACAAGTCGCGGACCGCACCGCCCCAGGCCGTCCTCGGCAAAAACGATGATGCCGCGGCGCTGCTGACGGGATTGCGCCGCATCGCGGGCAATCTCCTCGGGCTTTCCGAGGTGGCCGCCATCGCCGCCGACAAACCCCTGATGGAGCAGGGTTTCGACTCCCTGCTGGCGGTGGAATTCCGCAACATCGTTGCCCGCGAACTGGAAAGGACGATTCCCGTTTCCATGATATTCGAATACCCGACCCTGGAAAAGATGGCCGGCTGGCTCTGCGCCGGCGAAAATTCGGCCCCGCAGGCCACCGCTCCGGCCGACCGGCGTACCCCGGCCACCGGCCCCAGAAAGGACGGCGCCGATGAGCTGCTGGCGGATATCGACCACCTTCTCGGGAGCGACGCCTGACCGATGGACATGGCTTTGGAACAGCGCTACAAAGAGATCCTGCTCAAGGCTCGGGCCACCATCCAGCGGCTGCAGCAGCAGGTCGACGCCTTTCACGAACCGGTGGCGATCATCGGCATGGCCTGCCTTTTCCCCGGTGACAACGGCGGCGACGCCGACACCCCCGATCTTTTCGGCCGGCTGCTCGCCGCAGGTTACGACGCCGTCGCCGCCATTCCCCCCGACCGCGCCCGCTGGTGGCGCTCCCGCCATGGCGAAAAGGAAAAACCGCAAAGCCCCGGCCTCGACCGGGCCGCCCTGCTGAAACAGGACATCTTCTCCTTCGACCGGGAACTTTTCGGCCTGACGCCGGCCGAGGCGCGCATGACCGATCCCCAGCACCGCCTGCTCCTCGAGCTCTCCTGGCTGGCGCTCCTCGACGCCGGGCTGTCACCGGAAAGCCTGCGCGGCTCCGACACCGGCGTTTTTGTCGGCAAAAGCGGCACCGACTTTCTTTTCGACATTCTCGGGACAGGGAGAAGTTCCGCCGACGACCCCTATACCCTGACCGGCAACATGCACAGCGCCCTGGCGGGGCGCATCTCCCACTTCCATGACTGGCACGGCCCTTCCCTCTCCTTCGAAACCGCCTGCTCCACCGCCCTGGCCGCGGTGATGGCGGCGGTCACCAGCCTGCGCTCCGGGGAATGTTCCCTGGCCCTGGCCGGCGGGGTCAATCTGCTCCTCGGGCCGACCCCCAGTCACTGGCTCAACAGCATGCATTCCCTGGCTGCCGACGGCCGCTGCAAGGCCTTCGGCGCCGGCGCCGACGGCTTCGGCCGCGGCGAGGGGGGCGGCGCCGTAATCCTGCAACGGCTGGCGGACGCCCGGCGCGCCGGCAACCGCATCCACGCCCTGATCCTCGGCGGCGCCGTCGGCTCCGATGGGAAAAGCGGCAGCTTCACCGCCCCCAACAGCAAGGGGCAGCGCCTGGTAATGACCCGCGCCCTGGCCGATGCCGGCGTCGCTCCGGCAGAGGTCGCCTTTGTCGAAACCCACGGCACCGGCACCCCTCTCGGCGATCCCATCGAGGCGGAGAGCCTCGCCCAAGTTTACGGCCCCCGGGAGGAGAAACTGCTCATCGGCTCGGTCAAAAGCAATATCGGCCATCTGGAAGGGGCCTCCGGCATAGCGGCACTGATCAAGGCGGTGCTCGCCGTCCGTGACGGCCGCATCCCCAAGACCCTTCACAGCGAGCCCCCCAATCCGCTCCTCGACTGGGACTCCCTGCCCATAAAACCCAACCGCCACACTCTGGCCTGGCCCGCCGTTTACGAACGGCGCATCGCCGCCATCGACAGCTTCGCCATCGCCGGCACCCTGGTTCACCTGCTGGTGGCCGAATTCGTTCCCCCGCCCCGGCCGGAAAATGACCAAAGGACCACGGCCGCCCCCCAGATCCTGACCCTGTCCGCCCGCAGCCGCGAAGATCTTCAAGTCATGGCCGACGACTGCCTGCGCCGACTTGAGGAGGGAAACCCATTGGCCGAGATGTGCCTGGCCTGCGCCCTGGCCAGGCCCCACGAGGAGGAGCGCCTGGCGCTGACCGCCGCCGACGCCGCGGAAGCTATCCAGGGCCTGCAGGCCTTCCGCGCCGGCAAAAGCCAGCGCAACCTCGTCTGCGGCCGCCGCCAATCCGGCCCGCCGCCGGTCCTGTTCCTGTTCAGCGGTCAGGGATCCCAACTGGCGACCATGGGCCGGGAGCTTTACGCGGCCTTCCCCTCCTTCCGCCAGACCCTGGACCGCTGCGAGGAAGTGGCGGCGCCACGCCTCGGCGCCTCCCTGCGGGACATCCTTTTCGCCGCCGACGAGCCCCGCCTCCATCAGACACGCTTCACCCAGCCGGCCATCTACGCCCATCAGGCGGCCCTGGCTGACCTCTGTCGGGAACTGGGCATCGGTCCCGCAGCGGTCCTCGGCCACAGCATCGGCGAATACGCCGCCGCCTACGCCGCCGGCGTCTTCACTCTGGAAACGGGCCTGGAAATCACCCTCAAGCGGGGCGAACTGGTCTCCGGGATCACCACGGCCGGGGGCATGGCGGCGGTTCTCGCCGGTGAGACGGATGTCCTGCCGACGCTGGACGCCTTGCCGGGAGTGTCCGTCGCCGCCGTCAACGGCGACGCCACGGTCACCATCGCCGGGGTGCTGAAAGAGGTGGAGGAGGCCTGCCTCAGGCTCCGGGAACAGGGGCTGGAGAGCCGCCCGCTGCCGGTTTCCCATGCCTTTCACTGCCCCCTGGTCGAGCCGCTGCTGGATGACTTCCGCGCCTTTCTGCGCCGCTTCGACTTCCGGAAACCGGCCGTTCCCTTCCTTTCGGCCTGCCGCGGCGCCTATCTTCCCGCAGAAACCGACTGGCCCGATTATTTCTGCGCCCAGACCCGGCAGCCGGTGCGCTTCGCCGACGCCGTCAAGCGGGCGGAGACCGCCACCTTCCTGGAACTGGGGGCGCAGCCGACCCTCACCGCCTACGGCCGCCAGATCCGCGGCGACGCGACCTGGCTCTTCACCCAGAACGGCGCCCTCGGCCTGCGCCCATTGGCCCAGGCCCTGGCCCGGCTCTACGTGGCAGGCTACCCGATCGGCCGCGGCTGGCCCTTCAGCGGGGAATGGCGGCCCGAGGCGGCACCCCGCTACCGGTTTAGGCGGGAACAGCTTCTGCCCCCCCCCTGGGCCGCCGAACCACAGGACCAAGCCGTGCCGCCGCCTCCGGAAACCTTTTTGGCCCCTCCTCCCGCGATCCGCACCTTGGCGGACAGGGAAGACCCCGCGGTACAGCTGGCCATCATGCAGTGCGATATCTTCCGCCAAGTGTGCGCCATGCAGAATTCCCTGCTCGCCGGGGGCGCGGGCAACGCCGGGCCGACGCCGATGCAAGGCGGGCGTGACAAAAATCCGGAACCGGATGTCTTAACGGGATAAAGCCGCCGCGGAGCAGAGAAAAGCTTTTGCCGCCCCGGCGCAGAACGGAGCGATAAACCTTGGAACAATTCGAGTTTCTTTTCAGCCTCATTCGCCGCTCGGGAAACGACAACCGCAAACTGCTCTGGTCGTCCATCGCCTCGGGCGTTCTCCAGGGGATACTCCTCTACACCATCGGCGCCTCGGTGAGCGAGCTGTCGACGGACGGGGTTCTGTCCCTGCGCACCTTTCTGCTCTTCGTCCTCAGCCTGGTCGGCCTCTACAAGAGCCTCAACATCTCCATGAACATCAGTTCCGGGGTGGCCAGGGGCATCGTCACCGACCTGGAAGTCCGCATCACCGACAAACTGAGCCGAACCAGCTACGCCCACTTCGTCACCCTCGAGCAGGGGCGCATCTACGACGCCATCACCGGCAGCAAGGATATCGTCAACGAGGCGGCCATCATGCTGCCGGTATTCATCTGCAGCAGCACGATGCTGGTCTGCTCCCTGGCCTTCTCCGCCTTTATCTCCGTTGCCGCCGTCACCTCGGTGCTGCTGGTCATGGGGTTGGGGGCTGTTACCTTTTTTTACAGCGACAAACAGTTCATCGCCGCCCTCCACGTCTATCGCGATTCCGTCCAGCGCTTCCAGTCCGCCCTCAAGGATGTCATCCTCGGCTTTACCGAACTGAAGATGAACGAGAAACGGCGTCAGGCCGTCTTTGCCGAGCTGATCGCCCCCCTTTCCCAAAAAGCCCTCGAGGGGCGCACCACGGCCGACGGCTTCCGCGTCAAGAATACGGTCATGTACGGCCTTTTCGTCTATTTTCCGGCGGGGGCGTTGCTCTTCATTCTCCCCCAGACCGGCCTGGCCACCCTCGATCAATGCATTACCGTGGTCGCCATAACCATGTTCAGCACCATTCCTCTGATCGGCCTGCTCTCCTTCATGCCGCTGGCGGCCCGCGCCTCTTTCATCGTCAAAGGTCTGGAGCAGTTCGAGGCCTCCCTCGAGAAGATGGTCGATACCGCCAACGGCGCCGCCGATGCGCCTGCCGATTTCCTGGAAATCTCCATTCCCGAAGCGCGTTTCCACTATCCCCTGCAGCCGGGGGCGACGATTCCTTTTCAGCTGGAGGTGCGGGGTTTCCGCCTCAAGCGAGGGGAACTGGTCGTGCTGCGGGGAGGCAACGGCAGCGGCAAAAGCACCTTCATGCACCTGCTGGCCGGACTGATCCCTTTCAACCAAGGGGAGGTTTTCCTAGATGGAAAGTCCATGCAGGCCGAGCCGGCCCGTTATCGCTCCCTCTTTTCAGTTGTTTTCCCCGATTTCCACCTTTTCGGCGGCATCTACGGTCTCCCTGCGCCCCGGGAAAAAGTCCTGGAATTGCTGAAGCTCATGGATCTCGACCGCAAGGTCGAGGTGGATGAACAGGGGCGCTTTTCCACCATCGAACTTTCCTCCGGCCAACGCAAACGCCTGGCGTTGATCTGCGCCATGCTGGAGAACAGGCCGGTTCTTCTCCTCGACGAGGTCGCCGCCGATTTCGACCACCACTTCCGGGAGTTCTTTTACCGCGAGCTTCTCCCGAACCTCAAAGCGGAAGGAAGAACGCTGCTGGTGGTATCCCACGACGACCGCTATTTCGATTGCGCCGACCGGGTTCTCACCCTCGAATACGGCTCCTTCATCCCCACCGCCAACGCAAACGGAGCCGGCCGGCCATGAAGCTGTTTCTTTTGGGGCACGCCGGGGGCAGCCCCGGCACCTACGTCCCCCGCCTCGCCTCCCTGGCCCGCCGCCTGGAACTGATCCCCCTTGATCTGCCGGGGCATGGGCGGCGCATCGATGAACCTCTTGTGGAAACGGTGCCGGACATGGTGGCCGACCTGCGCCATCAACTGCGCCCCTTTTTCCAGGGGAAGGGGGAACGCTACGCCCTCTTCGGCCACAGCATGGGAGGATTGCTCGCTTTCGCCCTGCAGTTGTCCCTGGCCGCGGAAAGGCGCTATCCCCTCGCCGAGCACCTTTTCGTCTCCAGCACCTGTTTTCCGGGGCGGCACCACATTCCTGCCGAGCTGCCCCATCTTGCAGACCGTGAATTGTGGTTCAAAAGCGCCGCCTATTTCAGCGGCATAAGCCAGGAGGTGGCCGCCAGCAGCGAACTGATGGCCCTTTTCGCCCCCATCCTGCGCGCCGACCTCAAGGCGGTGCTCGCCTGGTCCCCGCGGGAGATAGAACCTGTGCCCGTCCCCTTGACCGTCATGGCCGGAAAAGCCGATATCGTCAACCGGAAGGATCTGGAATTCTGGCGGAATTACACGACCCGGAGTTTTTCCGCCCATCTTCTCCCCGGCAATCATTTCCATCTCCTCGACAATCCCCGGGCCGTGGCAGCTCTGGTTCTTTCCTCCCTGCCAACCCTTAAGGATTCCTTGGGGAATCCCCTTTTCCCTTGAAGCCAGCGCCCATGAACCTGCCGATCCGCAACAAGCTTTTTCTGAGCCATCTTCTTCTGGTGGTGTTCATCGCCGGCACCATCGGCGTCTATTTCTACATCAGCGCCTCGCAAAGCCTTCTGCTCCGCCTTCAGGAACGGCTTCAGGCCAGCGCCGCCCTCATCGGTCCCATGATCGACGCGGACGAAATCCGCCACCTGCGCGGCATCGAGGACACCTCCCGGCCGGATTACATTAACAATCTGGCCAAGCTTCGAACCCTGCGGCGGATGAATCCAGACATCGCCTATCTCTATGTGATGAGACAGGAAGGGGAGAAGGTCTATTTCGTTCTCGATTCCGATGAAACCAAAGACCAGGCTCTCCCCGGCCACGAATACAAACACAGGATACCCAGTCTCCTTCAAGGCTTCACCGCCATGGCGGTTGACGATAAAATCATCCGGGACGAATGGGGATCCTTTCTGTCCGGCTACGCCCCGATCCGCAACAGTCAGGGGGAATTTCTGGTGGGCATCGACATGCGCGCCGACGAAGTCACCGATAAATACCGGCATCTGAGGATTTCCGGCCTGGTTTCCCTCCTCGCCGCCGGCGGCCTGGCCTTTGTCCTCTCCCGGTTTCTGGCCGACCGTTTCATGGTGCCCATCGATCTCACCATTTCCCGTTGCGCGAGAATAACCGGGGGACATCTCGACGAGCAGATCTCCTTGCGAACCAACGATGAATTTGACCGTCTGCTCGGCGCTTTCAACACCATGTCGGCCACCCTTGCTGCGGCGGAGGAAAAGAAGCGGCAAGTTATGGCCTCCTTGCGTCAGGCCAGGGACGAACTGGAGATCCGCGTCCGCCAAAGAACCAACGATCTGAAAGAGGTCAACGACAAGCTGACCCGGGAAATCGCCGAACGTCTGGCCGCCCAGAAGGCCCTTCAGGAAGTCGCCACCATCGACCCGTTGACCCGCCTGTACAACCGCCGCTCCTTTCTGGAACAAATCGAGCACGAAGCGATCCGGAGCCGCCGAAACCGACGTCCCTTTGCGGTCGTTATGGTCGATATCGATCACTTTAAAAACATCAACGATGATTTTGGACACGCCGCCGGGGACAGCATTCTGATGGAAACCGCCCTGCGGATGAAAGGCATGCTCCGCGGGCAGGATATGATTGCCCGCTGGGGAGGAGAAGAGTTTGTCATCCTGCTGGTTGATACCGACCTCGATGGGGGCGCCATCGTCGCCGAAAAGATCCGTCGCCGGATCGCCGACGGAATCTATTATTTTGCGGGAGAAACACTGTGGGTAACCGCCAGCTTCGGCCTGGCGGAATATCAGGGGGAAACGAATCTGGAGGAACTCATCAAGGCGGCCGACACGGCCCTTTACCGGGCCAAAGAAAGGGGCCGCGACCGGGTGGAAATTCACCGGGCTCAACAGCCCGGCAGTCTATCGTAAACAGATGCGTTTAGAAAATCACCTTTCCTCAGTAGGCGGCACGGCAATCGATATTCCGCTGGCGGCATTCCTCCTCGATGCGGCGCCGCATGGCGGAAAAATACCCGTCGCTGTTCATTTCCCGCCAGCCGTAGCGGGCATAAATCGCGTCGGCGTAATGGTAATTCATCCGGTCGAGGATGAGATAATCCACCTTCCCCGCCAGGATGGCCACCAGGTTTTCCCCACCGGGCAGCAAAGGCGCGATCATCACGTAGGTGGCGATACCTTTATCGTGGAGTTCCGCGACGGCCTTCAACCGGGCGCCGATGGGCGGCGCCTTCGGCTCGAAGATTTGGCGGATGCGGTCGTCGGCGGTGGTGATCGACAGGCCGACCTGCCAGCTTTCCGCTTTCTTGAACAGATCCATATCCCGCAGCACCAGCGGGGAGCGGGTCTGGATGACCACCGGCCAGCGGTTTTCGGCGAGGATTTCGAGGCATTGCCGGGTCAGCCGGTATCGGGCTTCCAGCGGCTGATAGGGGTCGCAGACACCGCTGACCCAGACTTCCCCTTTTTTCTTTCTGGTGATCTCTTTGCGCAGCAGCTCGGGGGCGTTGATCTTGACATCGACGAAATCCCCCCACGGTTCCCGATGACCGGTGAACCGCTTCATGGAGCGGGCGTAACAGTAGCTGCAGCCATGCTGGCATCCGACATAGGGGTTGATGACGTAGTCATAAACCTGGGATGAAGAGAGGATGGTTTTGGAGCGGATCTCGGCGATTTTCATTGGGTTGAGGATAGGAAATTTAAAAAACCCGTGACGTCAGTTTTCTCTGCGCTTTTCATAAAAAACCTCCCAGACCCGCTCGATGTGTTCGCGCAAACCAGGGTTATCGATGAGATGAAAAAGAGACAGGTCGAACCTGCAGGGCAGAAACAAAAATTTTATTTTTTCTCTCTTTTATATCCGATCGGCGCAACGTCACGGCAACGCTGGTCAAGCTGATGTGAAATTCTTTGAATCAATTGATCAGAAAAACTAACCTCTTTTTGCACAAAAGCCCATGCTTTAGGATTTTTCCCATTATAAATAATCACCTCACAGGGGCACTTTTGATCGATAAACCATCCTGGCAGAGCAAGGACCGGTTTTGCTCTGACATCTTCCCCAATCGCGGAACTTCCCCACCGACTTAACCAGTTGGCTTGATATCTGGCCTGTTCAATACATTTACGTTCTTCCCATCCAGGAAATTGTAAATTTTTACCATTAAAAATAACTTTTGCGTCAAAAGAACCCCTCTCCCTATTAGGCTTCAATCAACCTTTTGTTTCAATGGCAAAAAGCCCCCCGGGTCCTACAACAACCTGGTCAATATTAAAATTTTCCGCAGAAAAATCATGGTAGACATGATACCCGATCAGAATAAGCTGATTGAGTTCTTGGCCAACAGCAATTTCCGCCTCCAATCCTAAACGCAAATTGCGAACTTGCTTAAATATTGTGTAAAGCTTGCTCATACTCCAAAAATTTAATAAAAAATATAAAAGGAGGCACGATCCAACAGCCCACCAAGGAACCAAATTATTATAAATCTTTAAATTACACTGTTATTAATAAGTTGTCAACGCGGAGGGGGAGAGAACTGGCCCCTGTTGC
Organism: Deltaproteobacteria bacterium; assembly: GCA_012729375.1. Lineage (GTDB taxonomy): Bacteria > Desulfobacterota > Desulfuromonadia > Desulfuromonadales > JAAYDE01 > JAAYDE01. The sequence continues at coordinate 24,550 of JAAYDE010000009.1, forward strand.
GGCGCCGGGCGGATATTTCCCTTACTCCGGAAGTTTCGGCCTTTTCATGCCGAGTTTTCATTCTGTTCTGATATGTTTAAGGAAGGCCGAGGGATTGCGGGTCGTTTACCCTTCGCCCCGAAGATATCATCTAAAACATTGAAAACACATCTGAACGTATGGAGAATTCAATGGGAAAAATAAAGGCTGTCTTGTTCGATTTCGGCGGCGTGCTGGCCGAGGAGGGCTTTCGCAACGGGCTTCTCGAACTCGGCCGCCGTCAAGGACTGAATCCGCAAGCGGTCAGCGAAAACGGTCGGCGGATCGTGCATCAGTCCGGCTACGTCATCGGCCGCGGCAGCGAAGGGGATTTCTGGCGGCAGATGCGCCAGGAAACAGGCCTGCGGGGAACCGATGAAGAGCTGTCGGCGGTCATCCTTTCCTCCTTCGTCCTGCGCCCGCGGATGCTGGATTTCGTCCGCCGGCTGCGCGCCGGGGGGCTGATTACCGCCATCGTCAGCGACCAGACCGACTGGCTGGAGCGCCTCGACCGGCGGGACGGATTCTCCGCGGAGTTCCACCGCGTCTTCAACAGCTACCGGCTGGGAAAATCCAAGTGGGACGCTTCCGTCTTCGACGATGTGGCGCGGGAGCTGGCCATCGCCCCCGCAGCAGCGCTCTTCACCGACGATACTCGCGAACATGTGGAAAGGGCCATAAGCCGGGGGATGCAAGGCATTGTTTTCGAGGATGAGGAGAGTTTCCTGCGCCAGGCGGAAAAACTGCTGAAAGCCTGAGTCCGTTGCGGTATCGTCGCGGGCGAAAAAAAACCTCCCGGTGCCGAGGAGGCCGTTTTTCCTCAATGAAATCCCAGCGGGAATCGTCTCACTTGCCCCGGCTCCGCCAGCCGGACCAACGAGGCATGCCGTCCTTGTCGCGGAGAACAAGAACCTGGTCTCCTTTTTTGACTTCGGCGGCCATGAGGAACTCCCGGTCATCCATCATCCACGGACGTCCGCCCATCATCCCCTGGCCGTGGTGCATTTCCCCTTTGGCATGACCTTTCACCCTGGCCCCGGTGACTTCCACCGGGTCGCCGGCTTCGAGCTTCACATCCTGGTTCTCAATGTACCAGGCCGGCCCGAGATGCACGGGGATCTCTCCCTTGTCGCTTTTCACAACCATCCGCACGCCGTGGCCCATGCCCATCCGCAGCGTGCCTTTTTCGATGGAAACAATCTCCCCTTTTATGGTTTCCAGATTGTCGGGAGAAAACATACAGCAATATTCACCCCTCGCTCCCCAGCCGCCGCTTCCATGCCACATCATTCCCTGCTGGGCGCCGGCCGCGGATACCATCAGGCCGATGGTCATGACCGTGCCCCAAAAAGTCCACATCCCTTTCATAGCGTCCTCCTTTGCCGAAAAAAGGCCCTTCAAATATTATAGCACTCGGTCTCCGGCCTCCCGGACCTCGCTCCCTTCCGCAAAACCTGGTCAGGGGCGGGATAAACCCCTTGCGGACTATTTTGACACCGGGGAAAGATCAGGTAGCCTGTTGGATGAAGGAAAAAACGCCCAGGAGGTTATCATGAGCGAACCGACGGAACAGGCTCAGGATCTGTCTCAAAAACACTGCCGGCCCTGCGAAGGAGGCGTCCCTCCCCTGGATCAGCAGACCATCGACGCGCTGCTCAAGCGGCTCCCCGAATGGCGATATTACAAGGGGCGAATCGCCAAAACCTTCACCTTCAGGAACCATTACCAAACCCTGGCCTTGGTGAACGCCATCGCCTGGATCTCCCACCGGGAGAACCATCATCCGGTACTGGAGGTGGCCTACAACACCTGCGAGGTCCGCTATCATACCCATGCCATCGGCGGCCTCTCGGAGAACGATTTCATCTGCGCGGCCAAGGTGGAGAAACTGCTCTCTGCGGAGGAATGAGCCTCTTGCAACCGGGGGAAATCCTGATTTTCCCATTTGGGAAACAGGCCTGCCATTCCAGGCCTTACGGGTCTGCAAAAGGTTTTCCGCGATAGGACTCGATAAGAGCCTGGAGGCGGGCGACATCGAAAGGCCGCCGGAACAGAGGGGGGGCATCCCCTTCAAAAACCCCCGTGCTCTCTGCAAAGGCGGAACGGCTTTCGGCGGCGTAAAAAACCCCCAGCGGCAGACGATCCTCTTCGGCAGCCCGCCTCAGGGCCAGGTCGCGGTTTTTTACGTCATGGCCATCATCGAGATAATAAGTCTTCTCTTTGAACCAGCGGAAGGTATTGACGCGGTTGAAGGTCACGCAGGGTTGGAAGATGTCGACCAGGGCGTATCCCTTGTGCTGAATGGCCTTTCGGATGATGGCCGCGGTCTCGGGGATGTCGCCGGCGAAGGCCCGGGCCACAAAGGAGGCGTTGAGGGCCAGGGCCAGCGTCAACGGATTGAGGGGATTGTTGACCACCCCATGAACCTGGACGGGGGTCTCAAAACCCCGGCCGCTGGTGGGCGAAGCCTGCCCCTTGGTGAGGCCGTAGACCATGTTGTTGTGGACGATGTTGGTGATGTTTGGATTGCGCCGGACGGCGTGGAGAAAATGGTTGCCCCCCTCACCGTACATGTCGCCGTCCCCGCTTTCGGCAATCACCGTCAAGCCCGGATGGACGGCCCGGATGGCCGTGGCCACGGGCAGGGCGCGTCCGTGAAGGCCGTTGAAGAAATTGGCGGCGAGGTAGTGGGGAAGTTTCGCGGCCTGCCCGATACCCGAGACAAGGACCACCTCCCGCGGGGCGAGGCCCGCATCGGCCAGGGCCTGCTTGAGCGCCTGAAGAATGGCGAAATTGCCGCAGCCGGGGCACCAGGCGATGTCTTCCAGATCCATATCGAAAGAATTCCCGCTCATTTCCTTACCCTTTCCGGCAACGCCTTGTCGAGGCCGGCGCGAACCTCCTCGACGGAGAACATGAGGCCGTTGTACTTGAGCAGGCGGTGATGCCAATCAATCCCCCAGCGCTGTCCGAGAAACGCGCCGAACTGTCCGGTGGCGTTTCCCTCGAGGAGGATGCGGCACTCCGCTTTTTGGAGTCGTTCCCTGGCCCCCTCGGGCAAGGGGAATACCTGCCGGAAATGCAGCACCGCCACATCCTCCCGGGCAAGGCCGGCCACCGCTTCCCGGGCGATTTCCAGAGTCGAGCCCCAGCAGACCAGGACGTTGGAAGCCTGTTCCGGGCCGATCCATTCGGCGGAAAACGCCTTTTCCGCCAAAAGGACGAGCTTCCGCAGGCGCTTGTCGACCATGCGCACGCGCAGATCAAGGTCTTCCGTGATATGCCCCTTTGCGTCGTGTTCGTCGCTGTCCGCCCCCACCAGCCCCTCTCCCCAGCCGGGAACGCCACGGGGTGAAATGCCGCTTTCGTTCAGGGCATAGCGGGCGTATTGCCGCGATGTTTCGACCACGGCCAAAGGGGGGATCGCCCGGGGCAGCGGAAGATCGACCACATCATAATGGGAATCCAGGAGATACTGATCGGTGAGGAGGATCACCGGAACCTGAAAGGCGTCGGCCAGGCGGAAAGACTCCGCGGTCAGGGCGTAAGCCTGTTCGAGATTGCCCGGCGCCAGCAGTACTCTGGGGTATTCCCCATGCCCTCCGTAAAGGGCGAGATTGAAATCTCCCTGCTCGGTGCGGGTGGGCAGCCCCGTGGCCGGTCCCGGGCGTTGCGCGAGGTGGACAACCATGGGGGTTTCGGTCATACCGGAGAGACTGACCGCCTCGGTCATCAGATCGAACCCGCCGCCGGAGGTGGTGGTCATCCCCCGCGCCCCGCCGTACCAGGCTCCGAGGACCATATTGGCGGCGCTGATCTCGTCCTCCGCCTGCTCGACGATGATCCCGAAATCGCGGCCATGCCTGGCCAGGAAGGTCAAGACCCCGGTGGAGGGGGACATGGGATAGGCCGAGACGAAATTGCAGCCGCCGGCGATAGCCCCCAGGGAAACGGCTTCGGTCCCGTTGAGGTGCAGGTTGCCCCGGTTGTCTCCCGGCGGCGGAAGGGCCAGGGAAACCTTCCCGGAATGGCTCAGTTTCCGGCCCAGTTTCAGGCCGATTCCCGCGGCGGCCAGGTTGCCGTCGATGGTTGCCGGCTTTTTCCCTGAAAAAAAACGGCGGATGACATCAGCGAGGGTCTCTTCCCGCCCGTTATAAATTCCCCAGAGAACACCGGCGGCGATGGTGTTGACGTAAAGGCTCCCGCCCGCCTCTTGCGCCATCTCGGCGAGGGGGATGTCGATGAAACGGGAACCCTCCGGCGCCTGGAGGTTGTCACCCAGAACAAAGGTTTCCGGCTGCAGACGTTGTTGCAAACGGGTTATGGCTTTGTTGTCAAAGAGGATACAGAGATCGGTTCGATCGGACCAAGCCCTGACCGGACGGGGGCTCACCCTGATCAGGGTGGAATTGCTGCCGCCGCGGATCCGGGACATGAATTCCTGCCCGGAAAAAACATAATATCCCAGTCCCCGAAACGCCTCGCTCAGCAGGGCCTCCACGACCTGCACCCCCTGCCCCGCTTCCCCGGCCAGAACCAGTGCCAGACCTTTCCCTTTACCGTGCGGGCTGTCAATCATGGGCGGCTCTCCTTCCATTAGCCGGAATCAATTCCAGTAGACATCGTTTTTTCAGGCCGGTCCCTTTTGCAAATCTTCGACGACAGTTTTGTACTTTTCCTGAACCATTTTTTTGTCGAATTCGAGAAATTCTTTAAGCATGGCCGCTTGTTCCGCCTCGGAAAAATATTTCTCCGAATCCGGGAAGAAACGATGATCCTCTTTATCGATATGACCCCGGTAAATTTCCACAAGGAATTCAAGCTTTTCGACGATCACTTCCAGGGCGTTCTCTTCTTTCGGGTACCTCTTTCTGGCCTGGGCAATAGTTTCCACCGCCCGCCGGCTGATCTCATGCTCGTGGAGCAACTCCTTCAGCATTCGCGCTTCAGCCGCCGTCATTTCCTTCTTGGCGCATTCCCGGAAATATATTGCCTCTTCCTTCCCGTGATGGATCTTGTCCGTATAGGTTCTCATGAAGTCGATCACCGGATCGATGAAAGCGGGCTCGACCTTTTGCGCTTCTCTGATTTTGGGGATTTTGTCGGCAAGGATCCGCATCATCTTTTCAATCAGCCGGTGTTCGATCATCAAAGGCCCGCGGGGGCGCATGGGATCTCCTTTCTGCCGTTTCCTTCCCGCCAGAGCAGATCGAAAAGCGGGTGAGGAAGCGACCGCTTCTGTGGTGAAATATTTTTCATCCAGTATATCACCCTCGGCAGACTTGAAAACCGCACTCGAAAAGCACAATTTCACGGAGCCGCCCGGTACCTCCCTCATCACCGGAACATCAGCGCGAACACCCCCCAGCCCAGGTATTCACGGGTGTAAGCGGCATAGCGCGCGGGTTCCGAGGTCAGTTTGCCGCGAACCTCCTTCGCCAACTCGTCGCCAGGATTGGCTTCAAGCCATCGGCGCATGGTGAGCCACTTGGCCGCCTCGTACCTGTCCCAGCCATCCTGGTCAGCCAGAACCATTTCCACAACGTCGTAGCCGTGGTTGCCGAAAGAGGCAAGAAGGTCCGGAAGCAGGAGAAATTCGGAGATGGAGCCGGCAAGACACCCCCTGGCAACCTCTTCCGTCGGCGGCAACCGCCGCCAGTAGGGTTCGCCGATAAGAATGATCCCTCCGAGGCGCAGGCTCCGCGCCAGAAGCTCGATAGTGCCGATGACTCCCCCACCGATCCACGTGGCGCCGACACAGGCCGCCACACCGACCTTCTCGCCAGAGACGTAGCCCGCAGCATCGTCATGGATGAACCTGACCTGTTCGGCGACGCCGAGCTCTGCGGCACGAAGTCTGGCTTGCTCGGTGAACAACCGGCTCATGTCGATACCGGTGCCGATGATGCCGTGATCCCGTGCCCAGGTGCACAGCATCTCCCCCGAACCACTGCCGAGGTCGAGCACTCGGGTTCCCGCTTCCAGGCGCAGCGCCGCGCCGAGAGTGGCGAGCTTTTCGGGCGTTATCGGATTGTGGATGCGGTGGGCACTTTCGGTGATGTTGAATATCCGTGGGATGTCCATTGCGGAATGTCTCCTTGCCGGTATGAATAGGTTTGGTCACGGCCCGACACTGGGGTTTGGCGGGAATTTTGGCGGCGGTAATTCCGGGATTCCGGACGGAATTCCGCGGGGCGAAAGGAAATCTCCGTTTTCCCCTTGACTTTACTTATCATGGATGGCCCCGGAACGCATCCGTTGCGGCGCGGGCGGAACCCGCCGACGGTTTTGCCTGGGGCCAGGAACCCTGTTGACACCTGGGTGGAGACTCCTACGGTTATCTGTTGGTAGTATGGGGTGGTATGAAGTTTTTCAGAGGACACTCTAGTGGACACCGAAGTGTTCTCTGGGCTTTAATATGGGAAATTCGACACAAGGAAAGAAAAAAGATAATCCATAGGGAATTTTGCAAAAGGGTTGCCATCCTCGAATGCTTCTATCGGGGAACCAGCGTTTTTCATTGGATACAAGTCTGGATTCCGGCTTGAAACCTGCCGGAATGACGTTTTAGTCGACCTTCGCAAGAGGGTTAGTATATCAGATTTATTAAAAGCTAATTTCTGGTGCCCGGGACGGGATTTGAACCCGTACACCCTATCGGGCGAGGGATTTTAAGTCCCTTGCGTCTGCCAGTTCCGCCACCCGGGCGAAGTGAAGTCTTTTAATAGCCGATTCCGGCCGCCAGTGTCAATGAAATTTGATTGCCGGAAAATGCCTCGAGGGAGCTCCTAAATGTCTGAAGATGTTCAAAAATGTCCCCACTGCGGCAAAACCGTCAGGGTCTATCGCAACCCTTTCCCCACGGTCGACATCATCATTTCCACAGGCGAAAAGATCGTTCTCATCCAGCGTCGCAATCCGCCATTCGGCTGGGCGCTGCCCGGCGGTTTCGTCGACTACGGAGAATCACTGGAGGCTGCCGCGGAACGGGAGGCCCGGGAGGAAACGGGTCTGTCGCTGACCGGCCTGCGCCAATTCCGCGCCTATTCCGCACCGGGGCGCGACCCCCGCCAGCACACCATTTCGGTAGTCTTTACCGCCCATGCCACAGGACAACCGCGGGCCGGGGACGACGCCCTGGAGGCCGGCCTCTTTTCTGTGGACGAGCTGCCGTCACCCCTTTGTTTCGATCACGCTGAAATCATCGAGGATTACCGCCACTCCCTGGGATGATAGGATCCCTGCTCACCTGCCGAATGTCCACGCGTCGTTTTCATATTTGCTCCGCTGCAAGTCCACCGCCTGGGCCATTTCCGCGGCGGTGACGGCCTCCCTTTCCAGGCGGACCTGCCACAAGGCGGCAATGGCCTCTTCAATGGCCTCCCGCAGATCGTCAGCGGCAACCGGTTTCGCGGCGAACCGGTTGATCCAGCCGATGGAATCGGCCAGCTCCGGAAACGCCTCCTTGTGGGAAGCGGTCGTCCCCAGGGCGCCGCCAAGAAGCTCCAGGTCCATCTCCAGGGGCAGGGAACCATGCTGGAGAAAACAGCCCTGGCGCCTGGTCTGGGCGCTGCCGGCCACCTTGCGGCCGGCAACGGTCAATTCATGGATTGAAGGAGCATGAAAGCAGATATGGTGACGGAAATCGTCGGTGTCGACAGGAACTCTGCCGCGACCCGAGGCGAGGACGGCGGGGATGCCGAAACGGCGCAGGGCGTGCCCGAGAACCTCGGCGATCACCCGGTAATTGTTCTGAATACCCCCCGGGAAGATGGCATTTTTTTCCGGGGATACCACCGCGTAGGTCAGCTCTCTATGGTGCAGGACGGAGCGCCCGCCGGTGATGCGCCGCACCACCGCAATCCCTTTTTCCTGGCAGAAGCCGCCATTGACCGCGCGGGCCGCGGACTGGGCGTAGCCGAGGCTCAGAGTCGGCCGCTGCCATTGGTAGAAACGGACCAGGGGCGGGCACCGTCCCTGCCGGACCGCTTCCAGGAGCACCTCGTCGAGGGCCATGTTGAGGGACCCCGGCAAGGCTCCGGAGACAATCAGACGCCAGGTGAAGCGTTCCACGACAGCTGCGGCACTCAGCCGCGGAACCTTTCCAGGAAGCCGGTGTCGAATTTTCCTTCCTGGAACTCGCGGCTGTTCATGATGCGCTGATGAAAGGGGATGGTGGTTTTGATCCCTTCGATGATGTATTCGTCCAGCGCCCGCGACATGCGGCGGATCGCCTCTTCGCGGTTATCCGCGTGGACGATCAGCTTGGCGATCATGGAATCGTAGTGGGGCAGGACGGTGTATTGATCGTAAACGGCGCTCTCCACCCGCACCCCCAGCCCGCCGGGAGGGTGATAGCCGTCGATTTTGCCGGGTGAGGGGGTGAAGCGTTCGGGGTCCTCGGCGTTGATGCGGCATTCGATGGCATGCCCGCAAAGATGGATATCCTCCTGCCGGTAGCGCAGGGCATGGCCGGCGGCCGAATAAATCTGTTCACGGATGATATCCACGCCGGTCACCATCTCCGTCACCGGATGCTCCACCTGGACGCGGGTGTTCATCTCCATGAAATAGAAATTCCGCTCGTCATCCACCAAAAACTCGGCGGTGCCGACGCTGGTATAGTTGACCGCCTTGGCGGTGGCGACCGCCGCCGCTCCCATCCTTTCCCGCAGTTCGGGGGTCATGATGGGACAGGGGGATTCCTCGATCAGCTTCTGGTGGCGGCGCTGAATGGAACAATCCCGCTCACCGAGGTGAATGACGTTGCCGTGCTGGTCCGCCAAAAGCTGGATCTCCACATGGCGGGGCCGAAGACAGTATTTTTCGATATAGACCTCGGGGTTGCCGAAGCCGGCCTGAGCCTCGGAACGGGCCGCGGCCAAGGCATTGGGCAAGGAGGCCGGGGAGTGAACCACCTTCATTCCCCGGCCGCCGCCGCCGGCGGTGGCCTTGATGATCACCGGGTAACCGATCTCGGCGGCGATCCTCTTGGCTTCTTCCACCGTGCGCACGGCATCGGTGGTGCCGGGAAGAATCGGCACTCCGACCCCCGTCACCGTCTGCCGGGCGCGGATCTTGTCGCCCATGAGACGCATGTTTTCAGGGGTCGGGCCGATGAAGGTCAGCCCGCACTGGCTGCAGATCTCGGCAAAATCAGCGTTTTCGGCCAAAAATCCGTAACCGGGATGGATGGCGTCGGCGTCGGTCACCTCGGCGGCGCTGATGATGGATTTGATGTTCAGATAGCTGGCGGAACTGACCGCCGGACCGATGCAGATGCTTTCATCGGCCAGTTTGACATGAAGGGCCTCGGCGTCGACATTGGAATGGACCGCCACCGTCTGAATGCCCAGTTCCTTGCAGGCCCTGATGATGCGGAGGGCGATCTCCCCCCGGTTGGCAATCAACACTTTATGAAACATCGTTTCCCCTCTCCGGCTGAGATCACGGCTGCCACCGCCGCCCAGTCGATACGTCCGTCAACGGAACCCAATCAGAGACGCTCCACCAGGAAAAGGACCTCTCCGTATTCCACGGGCTGGGAGTTCTCCTTGAGAACCTCCCGGATGCGGCATTTGAAATCGGCCTCGATCTCGTTCATCAGTTTCATCGCCTCGACGATGCACAGAATCTGGCCTTTCTCGACAACGCCGCCGACCTCGACGTAAGGTTCGGAATCGGGTGACGGTGCCCGATAAAAGGTACCGACGATGGGTGATTTGATCTCTTCCAGCTTTTCAGCGGCCTCTTCCTTGGCCGGGGGGATTTCCCTGCCGGCAGCAAGAGATGCCGCGGGAGCAGCGACAAAGACAGCCGGATTGGGCGCAGGAAAAGCCGGAGCGGGCGGCGCCGCCAAGGGAGACTTTCCTCCGGCTGCCGAGCTGCGCCGGATGGCGATCTTCTTGTCCCCCTCTTCCATCTCGAATTCGGTGATATCCGATTCAATGATCATCTTGATCAGGTTGCGCAGTTCTTTGGTATCCATCAGGAAACTCTCCTCATAATGACAGCGTATGGCAGGTTTCTGCACAGGGCTGTTGAAGCGTTATGGGACACAGGTTCGCAGGTTTTTGGGAACGGCTGTCAGCAGATCGCAGCCGTGGGCGCTGACAACAGCCATGTCTTCAATGCGGATCCCGCCGAGGCCGGGGATATAGATGCCCGGCTCGATGGTGACCACCATGCCCTCCTCGGCGACATCCTCGGAGCGCGGGGACAACACGGGGAACTCGTGGATTTCCAGCCCCACGCCGTGCCCCAGTCCGTGGCCGAAAAACTCTCCGAAACCGCGGGAACGGATGTGGTCCCTGGCGACGGCGTCCACATCCTTCAGGGGCTGCCCCGGCCGCAGGGCTTCCAGGGCCAGATCGTGGGCCTGGAGAACCACGTCGTACGCCTCCAGCAACCGTTGCGGGGGATGACCCAGAGCCAGGGTAACGGTCTCATCGGAATGGTAGCCGTTCAGCCGCACACCGAAGTCGATAGTGACCATCTCGTCGGCGCTGAGAACCTTTTGCGAGGCGAGGCCATGGGGCATGGCGCCGCGCCTTCCCGAAGCGACGATGAAATCGAAGGCCTTTTCCTCTGCGCCCCTTCTCTTGAGGGCAAACTCCAGTTCCACGGCCAGTTCCCGTTCACTGACCCCGGCGTGAATCCCGGCGGCGATTTCCGCAAAGGCCACGGCATTGAGGCGCGCGGCGGCCCGTATCGCTTCGATCTCGGCGTCACTTTTGACGCCCCGCAACGGCCGCATCTCTTTGGCCAACGGCACCCACTCCACTTCCGCGCCGGCCTGGGAGCGCAGTTTCTCCAGCCGGGAAACGACGAGATATTCCCCTTCGAACCCGATTTTCCCGCATCCCCTTTCACGCAGCCGGGCGACGATCCCTTCTTCCGGGAGCCGGTACTGCCCCAGATGATCCGCCCGCACCTCTTCCTGGGCCTGTGTCGTGTAGCGGGAATCGGTGAGAAAGGAGGATGCGTCCCTATCGACGAGCAACGCCCCCTCGCTCCCCGAAAAACCACACAGGTAACGGATATTGGCCCGGCCGGTGAAAAGGATGGCATCCAAGCCCCGTAAGACGAGCAGCTCCCGTACTTTTTCAACAGGCTTTCCCCTCACGGTGCGGCCAGCCCCTTTCTGAGCCGGGAAACCAGTCCGCAAAGGGCCATCAGATAGCCTTGCGGACCGAAACCGCAGACCTGCCCTACCGCCACCGCGGCCAGGTAGGAATGGGCTCGGAAAGCCTCGCGGGCGTGGATGTTGGAAAGATGAACCTCGACGGTGGGAATGGCCACGCCGCTCACGGCATCCCGCAGAGCGATACTGGTGTGGGTGAAGGCGCCGGGGTTGATGATGATGCCCGCCGTGTCATCGGCGGCGGCGGCGTGAATCCGGTCGAGGAGCGCCCCTTCATGGTTGGACTGGAAAAAAGTAAGGGATACCTGAAGATCTTGCGCCGCCTTCACCATCTCCCCTTCGATCTCGGCCAGGGTCATGCTTCCGTAGACGCCGGGCTCGCGCCGCCCGAGAAGGTTTAGATTGGGACCGTTGATGACCAGAATCTGCATCGTTAAGCCGCCGCCCTTCAGCTGAGCGCCTCGAGGATCTTGATCCGGTCCCGGGTCAGCAGATAGCGCGCCTTGCCCAGGTTCCCCCTGTCGTTGATAGCCAGGGCGACAAAATAGTTGTCGTCCAGGGTGCGAACCAAAACGTGAAAGGAGCTGGTCTTGAGGGACACCTCGTCGAGTCCCCCGAGGTGGAGAAGGGCAACCGCTTTTTTAACCTCTTTCAGCGCACTGACCAGTTCCACGGCCACCAGCCCCAGGTTGAGTCCCCCTTCCGGTTTGACGACCTGTTCGATGGGTATACCGTCGTACCCGATCAGGATGGCGCCGACCCCGCCTTCGGCCTCTTCGACAAGAGGTTGCAAAATTTTTTTAAACATGTCCCTTCCTCTCTCTGATTGCCAACAGCCACCGGTTGAGTTCATTCAGCATCGGGTTCTGAAAGGAACCTCTTTCCTGCGCCGCTTCGCCCGCTCCCGCCGCCTTCACAGTCAGGGATCCCGTATTCTGGGAAGATGGGGGGACAGGATCTTCCATTCGCTGAAGCTCCTCGTTCAATTCGGCAACGCGTTTTTGCAGTTGGGGGTTCATGGGGGCGGCGCGGAGCAGTTTCTGATAAATAGCCAGCCCCTGAGTAAGGTGACCCTGTCTGATAAAAACTTCCGCCAGAGTTGGTGTGACAAAGGGGGTTTCCGAAGAAGCCAAGGGGTCTTCCTTCGTTCTTTTAGTCATGCTGTTGGCCGATTTTACCGATAAATGTCATTTTAAGCAAATCCCGAAAACCCGCCCCTCCGGGCTCCATGAAAAATGCTGGTCATCCGCCCCTGTTTGCAGCGAAACCCCTCTGCGAAAGCCGTGCTGCCTTTTTTCACCCTGACCCCAGGTCACTCAGAATATCGGCTAAAAAGTTGCGGGGATTGGAAATCTCCTCGATGCAATGCCCGCCTATCCCTTTGTTGAAAACAAAACGCAGGATCCCTTCATGACTTTTCTTGTCCCGGCCCATGGCGGCGACAACTTTTTCCAGGGACAGGGCCGGCGGCAGCACGGGAAGATGAAAGGATTTCAGCAGGCGAACCAGCCGCTCCACATCGGCCGCGGTGCACCAGCCCAGGCGCCGCGCTCCCAAAGCGGCCACATGCATGCCGATGGCCACCGCCTCGCCGTGGCGGTAGACCCCGTAACCGGCCAGGTTCTCCACAGCGTGGCCGAAGGTATGGCCGTAGTTGAGGATGGCGCGCAGGGAACTCTCCCTTTCGTCCCGGGCGACGATCTCGGCTTTGATCCGGCAGGACTGGCGGATGGCGACAACCAGAGCCTCGGGCGCCAGCCGCAGCAGATCGTTCACATGGCTCTCCAGCCAGCTGAAAAAACCGCCGTCCCAGATCATGCCGTATTTAATGACCTCGGCCATGCCGGCGGCAAACTCACGGGCGGGAAGGGTTTTCAGGGTCTCCACATCGATGTGGACGAGGCGCGGCTGATGGAAGGCGCCGACCAGGTTTTTGCCGAGAGGGTGATTGATCCCCGTTTTTCCGCCCACGGAGCTGTCAACCTGGGCGAGCAGCGTGGTCGGAACCTGCGCATAGGGGATGCCGCGCATGAAGGTGGCGGCGGCGAAGCCGGCGATATCCCCCACCACCCCTCCACCCAGAGCCACCAAGGCCGAACCCCGGTCAAACCCGCCTTCGATGAGACGACCGTAAATGGAGGTCACGGTGTCCTGGGTTTTGAACTGTTCACCGTCGGGAAGCAGGATGCTATGGCATTCAAAGCCGGCGCGGCGCAGGCTTTCCTCCACCCGTCCGGCGTAAAGGGGGGCGACGGTGGTGTTGGTCACCAGCGCCACCCGCCGCGGGAAATTACCTCCGGTCAGGCTTTCCCCGAGGACATCCAGAATGCCGCGGCCGATGCGGATGGGATAACTCTGCTCTCCCAGATGCACCTCCACTTCCCGGCACCGGGGCTGCTCCTGGCTCGCCAGCCCGGCAAGAATGCGGGACGCCGTTTCCTGGGCAGTCAGGCTGTCGGTGTCGATAATCAGGTCGGCCTCTTGATAGAAAGGTTCACGGGTCGCCAAAAGGGAGCGCAACCGGTGGCGCCCTGCCCCGCTCAGATCGGCCAGAGGCCTGGCGTCGGAAGCCGCCATGCGGCCGCAGAGGGTCTCCAGGGCGGCCCGCAGGTAGACAATCCTGCCCAGGCGCTTCATCATCTTCCGATTGTCGGGGCGCTGGACGATCCCGCCGCCGGTGGCGATCACCGCTCCACGGCAGGAAGCGAGCTCACCCAGCGCCGCGGTTTCCATTGCGCGGAAGGCTTCCTCCCCCGACGCGGCGAAGATGGCGCGGATGGCGCGCCCCTCTCTGCTTTCGATGCACTCGTCGAGATCGATGAAACGGTACCCCAGATGGAGGGCCAGCTCGCGGCCCACGGTACTTTTACCCGCCCCCATGAAGCCGACGAGGATGATATTATCAGAGTTCTTCCACATATTTCCGGTAGGCGGCAAGGTTGGCGGCCACTTCCTCCATGGAATCGCCGCCGAACTTTTCCAAAACGGCCTGGCTCATTTCGATGGCGACCACCGCTTCAGCGGTCACCGCGGCGGCGGCGACGGCACAGACATCGGAGCGCTCGACGGAAGCCTCATGGATCTCCTTGGTTACCAGGTCAACGGTGCGCAGGGGGCGGTACAGGGTCGGAATGGGCTTCATCGCCCCACGGAGGATCACCGGCTCGCCGCTGGTCATCCCCCCTTCCACCCCTCCGGCGCGATTGCTGAAACGGATGAAGCGCCCTTCGCGGTAGCCGATCTCGTCATGAACCTGGGAGCCGGGCAAGCGGGCGGCGCCGAACCCGAGGCCGAACTCCACTCCCTTGAAGGCCTGGATGCTCATCACCGCGGCGGCGAGCCGGGCGTCCAGCTTCCGATCCCAGTGCACATAACTGCCGAGACCCACGGGGACGCCGAGGACGACAACCTCAACGACCCCGCCCAGGGAATCACCGGCGGCTTTGGCGGCATCGATACGCGCCATCATGGCCGCTTCGACGGCGCCGTCGAAGGTGCCGCAACAGCTGGCGGAAGCCAGTTTCCCCCGGCTACGGTAATCCAGGGGCAGATCAGCGGCGGCGATCCCGCCGATCTCGGTCACGTAGGAGACGGTTTCGATACCGAGGGAACCCAGGAAGCAACGGCACAGCCCGCCCACCGCCACCCGCATAGCGGTTTCGCGGGCGCTGGACCGCTCCAGAATGTTGCGGATATCCCGTTGCCGGTATTTGATGGCGCCGTTCAGATCGGCATGGCCGGGACGGGGATGGCGGACCTCGACCCCTTCCTGGCGATCCTCCCCGCGGCTCGACATGGTCCTCTCCCAGTTGGCCCAGTCCCGGTTTTCGATCTGCAAAGTAATGGGCGACCCGAGGGTTTTCCCCCAGCGGACCCCGGACAGAAAACGGAGCCGGTCCCGTTCGATGGCCATCCTTCCACCCCGGCCATAACCCTTTTGGCGCCGCGCCAACAGGGCGTTGATCGCCTCCTCATCGACGGCGAGGTTGGCGGGCAGTCCCTCGATGATGGCGGTCAGGCAGGGACCGTGGGATTCTCCGGCGGTCAGGTATCTCAACATGGGCAACGGGTACCTCCCGGCAAGGTAACAGAAAAGGACAGGCTTTTGCCTGTCCTTTCCAAGATTACCCGTTTTCAGGGCTACTTTTCAATTTAAAAGCCTAATCCGGCACCGATTTATTCGAGGATTTTGGGCGTTATGAAAACCAGCAGCTCATTGCGCTCATAGGATTTGTTGGTGGACTTGAAAAGATGTCCCAAAAGGGGGATATTCATCAGCACCGGTACCCCGCTGGTCGAAAAACTTTCCGCATCGACAAAGATGCCGCCGATCACCGTGGTTTCGCCGTCGTTGACCAAGACCGTGGTTTTGGCCTCCTTTTTGTCGATGGAAGGCGCCGTGGCCAGGTCGGGAGCCTGGGTGGAGGGCTGGTTGTTGGTGGCCTCGATCTTCATGATGACCGAGTTGTCCGGATTGATGGTCGGGGTCACCTTGAGTTCGAGGTTGGCGTCGACGAACTCGGTCTTGGTCCCCTCGTCGCTGATGGTCTGGTAGGCGATGGAAGTCCCCTGGGCGATGGTCGCCTCCTCGCCGTTGAGGGTCACCACCCGGGGCTTGGAGATGATGCGGGCGTTTCCGGATGTTTCGGCGGCGGCCAGGCGCATGTCGATTATCGTATTGTCCAGGCCGCTGTAGGTAAAGAGAGAGCCCATGCCGTAAACGGAACTGTTGAATACGGACGCCGGTGGAATCAACAGGCTGCCCCCCAGGCCGACGCTGCTCCCGGTGCTGTTGCTGAGGTTGGAGATATTCCACTTCAGCCCGAGATCCCGGCTGAATGTCGAGCGAACCTCGACGATGCGGGCTTCGATCATGACCTGGCGGACCGGGGTGTCGATCATGCGGATCAGTTCCCGGATGGCGTCGACGGAAGAGGGCACGTCGATGATGATCAACTGCTTGTTGCCTTTGTCCAGATTGTAGCGGCCGCGGTCGCTCAGCCGGTCCTTGACCGGTTTCTCCAGGGACTCGAGGGGAGCGTAACTCACGGGGATGGCCACGGTAATGAGATTTTCAAGCTTTTCTTTGGTGCGCGTCGCCATCAACCGCGCCTCGTCCATCTCGGATATCTTCCTGCGGGGGAGGATGCGAACGATGTTGCCATCCTGCAACTTGCCAAGTTCCTTCATCTCCAGAACGAGATCAAAGGCCTGATCCCAGGGGACATCGATGAGACGCAGGCTGATACTGCCCTTGACCTCTTCTCCGAGGACCAGATTGAGGTTGCTGACCTCGCCGAGCAACTGGAAGATTTTGCGGATATCGGCATCATCGAAAACCAGGGAAACCCTGGTGCCGGTATACCGGCCCCGGCTTTTGCCGCTTTCCAGGGCGGCGGCCAGTGAGGTCGCGCCGTCACCGCTTTCCCTGCCGTAGCCCCCTTCCGCCATTTCAATGGCACGGCGCGCCGGCGCCGGCTGTTCCTTCGATGCCGGCAGGGGAACCGCCTTGATCTCGATATCTTCCGGAGCGCCGTTCCGGTCGCCGTAAGAGCCATTGTCGACGGAAAAGACGAGGGTGTTGCCGCTCAGGGTCAGATCCATGGGCACCACTTCCTTCATTTCCGCCGCGAAACGGACCTCTTCCGAACTTCCCCGCACCACCGTGTACGGGGTTATTATGCGCACCGCGCTGGGGAAGGAAGAACTGTCAAAGGAGCGCCGAAAGCGTTGGGCCAGATGGGCGTTTTTCACTCCAAAACGGACGATTTTCCCCATTCTGTCGAGAGGAACCAGTTCCGCCGGTCGGGAGAGGGTGACGGTAAAGAGGGATTTTCCTTCCCGGACCATAAAATCCATGGCTTCGATGGAAACGGGCGCGCCCATGGCGGAAACGGGAGAGGGTCGGTAAGCCGGTGCGGTCTCTGCCGGTGCTGTCCCTGCCGGTGCTGTCCCTGCCGGTGCTGTCCCTGGCGCCGAAGACCAGGAAACCAGGACGCCCTGGCCGGTTTTGGCGACGGAGTAAGAAGGAAGGTTGGACTCGCCGGCGTCGAAAACAAACCTTGTCTTGCCGCTGTCGCCGCCGACGCGCAGGATCGAGAACCCGTCATTCAACAGAAACTGCCGATCTGCAAAGGAGGGCTGGGCATCATAGATATCCACCACCAGGCGCTGTGGATTTTCCAGGGCGAAATAGCGTAACTTCGCGACCGGGCCATCGGTGGAGATGACCGTCCGCCCCAAGTCGATGTCCACCCGCCCGATGGTGCGCAAGGGAATCCGGGAGGGCGCCGCGGCCGTCTCTTTGACGGTTTCCCCCTGGCCTGCCACCGCTTCCACATTGGCTGCGTCGCAGAAAGGAACGGCCACCGCAAGGGGGCCCAGCAAAGCGGCCAAGCCAAAACAAAGGACCAACCTCTCTCCCGTCTTCGACAAGAATCCAGTCGCCATTTTAAATTAACTCCTTTTTCGTTAAAGGGAGCGGAATTTTTTGATTGACAGCCCGGGAGGTCCCCCCGAAATCATAAATGGTTTCCTGTACGAGCACCGCCTCGCGGGTGATGTCGGTCACCACGCCTTCGTTCTGACCGACTTTGACCCCTTTCTTCAGAACATGGGACTTTCCGTCAGGGCTCACGACCATGGCCCGCGGTTCACCCTTGCCCCAAACCACGCCGATGATGCGCAACTGGTTGAGTGCGTACTTCTGCAGGGGGGTTTCCGGAGCGGCCGATTTTCTGACGGTTCTTTCCAGTTCCATCAGCGACTGAAACGGGTCCCTCTTACCAGCGGGACTGTAGACAAACCCCGGAGCGGCCTCCTTGCCGATTGCCGGGGTCCGCTCTTCGGCCTTCTTCGCCGCCGGCGCCTCCACCTTCTGACGGACGGGAGCCGGTTTCGAGGCCTGGGCCGGCGGCGCGTCGGGACCACATCCGGATGCCACCAGGAGCAACAGGATGAAAACCGGCAGCAGTTTGGGAATTCGGGAGATCATGGCTTATCTCCTTCCTCTTGCAGGGGCGCCTTTTCTGCCCGCGGCGGGCGGAGCGGCCGTGCCCGCATCCAGAAAACGATAGGTCGTGGCCAGGCAATCCACATCCAAAATCATTACCCCTCCGGAAGCCCTCGGCTTGCCCATCTTCAGATTGCCCACATTGACGATGCGGGAAAGGCTCCCCACATCGGAGAAAAAGGAGGCCACCTGATGGTAGTTTCCGACCAGGGACAATTCCACGGGTACCGCGGCGTAAAAGCCCTGGGGCTGTTCGGCCCCCGGTTTGAATTTGAGGACGTCGAGGCCGTTATCCTTGGCCAGAGCCGAGATGGTCGTGAGCAGAGTCGGGATCTCCTTTTCATTGGGCAGTTCGGTGAGAGCCAACTCAAGCCGCCCCTGCATCCGTTCGTATTCATCCTGAAATTTTTTCAGATTGGCGGCCATTTTCCGATCCTCTTCCAGTTTGGCCTGAAGGGAAATCCTTCTTCTTTGCAGCTGGTCAAGCTCTTCCATGGCAGGCATATAAAGGAAGAAATAAAACAGGGAGGCGATGCCCAGCAGAATAGCGGCCAAGACCCCGATCCGCTGATAGAGGGGACGTTTCAACAGCTTTTCCAGGCGTGGATTCATAACCTTTTTCCCTTATTTTGACGAGGCGGTTTGGGCGATAGGGGTAGCTTCCTGGACTCTGCAGGTGGCCTTGAACTTCTGCACCCTCATCCCCTTGCCGCTGGTCAGCTCCGTCACCGAAAGTTCGACATTGCGGAAATTGGGCGAGGCCTCCAGGCGCTGCAGAAAAGAAGCGACGCTCTGTTCGTTCAGACCCACCCCGTCAATGCTGATGGCGCCATTGTTTTCGACAAAGGAGATGAGCCACACCTTGTCGTTGACGGAACTGGCCAACTCGTCCAGCATGCGGGCGGGTCCAGACTTGTTTTCCTTCAACTTCTGCAGAACACCCAGCTTTCCTTCCAGTTCTTTCTGCAGCTTTTTGAATTCGGCGATTTTCCCCAGGGTTTTCTGCAGGTTCCTGATTTCGTTTTCGGCCGTCTGGATGGCGTTTTTTTCGGCACTGATCTTCATCGACGCAAAGGCATACAGCCCGCCACAGCCCAGAAGAACTACGACCAGCGCCAAGGCGGCGATTAACAACTGATCGCGAATTTTTTCCTTTTTCTGCAGATCCCGGACAGGTAAAAGATTGATTCGTATCATTTGTCGCCCACCCTTCTCATGGCCAAGCCGGTCGCAACAGCGAAAAAGGGACTTATGGAACGGACATAAGAGAGATCGAACCGGCCCTCATCGAGGTGGATCCTGACAAAGGGATCCATCACCCGGACCGGAATCCCCAAAACAACCTCGAGGGATTCCCGGACCCTTGGGTTGATGCTGACCCCTCCGCTGATGAAGACCTTTTCAACCTGATCGTCGGCCGATGTCGCCGAAAAGAAATCCAAGGACCGCTGAATTTCGAGACAGAGATTGTCGATGGCCCGTTCGATCACCTCCAGGGCGGCGGCAGGATCAACCCCGTCAACCTTTTCCCCAAGCTTGACCATTTCGGCCTTTTCGCCGCTCAGACCAAGATTCTTCTGAAGCTCATCGTTGATCATGTTGCCGCCCGCCTGAAGATCACGGGTGAAAACCGACATCCCGTCCTGGACGACATTGACGTTCACGGCGCTGGCGCCGATATTGATCAGGGCGACGATACCCTCTTTGGAGCCCTCATAATTTTCCTCGTAGCTGTTTTCGAGAGCAAAACCGTCAACATCGACAACCTTCAAAACCATCCCCAACTCATGGAACATCATAACATAATCGTTAATGACATCCTTTTTAGCCGCGACAAGAAGTATATTCATCTGGGTCGCATCATTTTTGGATGGACCGAGTATCTGATAATCGATATTCACGTCTGACATTTCAAAAGGAATATATTGCTCGGCTTCCCATTGAATTGTAGAGTCGAGTTCTTCGGCAGACATAACCGGAAGAAGAATTTTTCGGATGATAACCGAACTACCGCTTATCGATGAAGAAACGTTTTTCGTTTTTATTTTATTTGCTTTTATAAGTCCCTTTATGGCTTCGACAATAGAAATAGATTCCATGATTGTATTATCAACAATAGCCTCCGAGGGGATGGAAGCCATGCCGATATTTTCGAGATGGTATTCTCCATTGATTTCTTTCAACTCAACCATCTTGACTGAACTGGAACCGATGTCAATGCCAACAAGATTTTTTTGTGGTTTGAAAAACATTTTTCCGTCCTATCGGTGATGGATAGAAATATAAGAACTTTTCAAGACTCATCGATTTGCAAATATTTGATTTTTTGAAGCCCCACAGTCTGTTAAAGGAAGCAATCAACATACCACTGGATAAGAATTCTTCCGTAAAGGAGATAAACCAAAGCTCCCAGGGCCAAAAACGGTCCGAATGGAAGGGCTAACTGCGGGTCGCCGCCGCGGAACAGCATCAGCGGAATGCCGATGAGACAGCCGACGGCGGAGCTGATGAAGATGACCGGGAATACCGCTTTCCAGCCCAAAAAAGCCCCGATCATGGCGAGCAGTTTGATGTCCCCGCCGCCCATCCCGTCAACTTTTCTAAGCAATTTATATGCCACGGCCACGGCATACAGCAATCCTCCCCCAATGAGAACACCCAACAGGGAATCCAACCAGGACAGCCAGGGGATGAGAAAGGAAAGCAGAAAGCCGGCACCGACGCCGGGCAGGCTGATGACATCGGGGATGATGCGGTGATCGAGATCGATAAAAGAGATGGTCACCAGGATGGAAACAAACAGCCAATAAACCGGGGTTGCCCATTGAAAACCGAAGCGCAGGAAGACCAGGAGAAAAAGCAAACCCGTGATCAGCTCGACCAGGGGATAGCGCAGGGGAATGGGCTGGCCACAAAAGGAGCAGCGAGCGCGCAAAAAAACAAAACTGGCTACGGGAATGTTGTGGTACCAGCGCAGAGAGGCCCGGCAGAAAGGGCAGTAGGAGTGGGGCCAGACGATGGATTGCCCCTGGGGGAGGCGGAATATGCAGACGTTCAGGAAAGAACCGATGGTCAGTCCAAGGGCGAAAATCAGAAGGGAGAAAAGAGTTGTCCCGGTCACAAGAAACTCCTTACATAGTGTCCAATCCAATACATGCAACCGGCTGTCGGCCGACCCTCTGAATATTTGCCGAAGGTTCACCAGCGGCGGGCAGGCCGTCTCGGGAACAATCGCCGCCTGGCGCCCGGACGACCGAAGGCCTTCCTGCCGAAAGCCTGCCGGACCGGCCGCAAACGCCCCTCCATGCAATTTTCAAAACGTAAAAAAATGGACCCGGTCCCGGCCGGTATTTCTTCCGTGATTTTCTCCCCCGCAGGTGACCAAATCGGGCATCCGGACAATGAATTCACCCAAGGCGGGCTCGCCCCCGCCATCATCTTAGTCACAATGCCTCCGCAACAAGGCAAAGAAAAGCATTAACTGGAGACTACTCCACTTATTAACTTTTCCCAACTGAAAAAACAACATAAAAGGCCCTCTTGCCGCGACAACCTGCAGAATTTGATCCGTCGCCGGCAACGGGTCGTCGGATTCAGCCAAGAGCGTTCTCGATTCGGTCCCAGATGTCTTCCCTTCCCTCGCGGGTTACGCTTGAAAAACAGGAAAAAGCTTCCCTGGAAAGGGCCGTGATCCGCGAAATCCTGTCCATCTGGGCGGAACGTTCTCCGTGCCCCACCTTGTCCACCTTGGTCAGAACGGGAATGGTGGGAACAGTGTACTCCTCCAGCCAGTCGAGCATTCGGATATCCTCTTCGTTGGGAATACGGCGGATATCCAAAAGAAGAATCACCGCTTTCAGTTGGGAGCGCCGGCTCAGATAGCCGCGGATCATCGGCTCCCACTGCTTCCGCACCTCCCGGGGCGCCTTGGCAAATCCGTAACCGGGCAGATCCACCAGGAAAAAGGCGTCATTGATGAGAAAGAAATTGATCGTTTGGGTGCGGCCCGGGGTTCGCGAGGTACGCACCAGGGAGCGCCTCCCGAGAAGCCCGTTGATGAGGGTGCTTTTCCCCACATTGCTGCGTCCGATAAAGGCCACCTCGCCGCAAGGGGTGTCCGGGTAGTGGTCGGCGCCGACGGCGCTCTTGACAAATTGGGCTGATTTGACGATCACGGGCCGATTCTCCAGATGTTTTGCCGAATTGCCGAAGCAAGGCGGGCAATCAATTTTTGCCGGTGGCGGGAGAAGCGCCGTTGGTGTATCATGAAGAGAAAATTTTCCCCGGCTTGCCATCCCCGGACGATCTTATCACACCGCAACGCGCCTGTCTTAAGCCTTTGCCCCTGCCAGGAAAGAAATGGTGAAAGAAGAACAAAAAGAAAAAGGACTCCTGGGCAGTGTTTTCACCGCCTACTTTGTACTGGTTTTTCATGTGCTGCTGATCGTTCTCCTGTGCCTGGCGGTCGTTTTCCTCCGCGGTTTCAACGAATATCTGGGCTGGATCGTCTTTGGCGGCATCGCCTTGATCGGCCTTTCGATCTATCTCTTCATCCGCAAAATGCGCCGCGACAACCAGAAGATCCGCGACCTCATCAGGGATCCGGCCTTCCAGGGGAAATCCCTGGAAATCAGCTTTCTGGGCGGAATGGCCACCCTCAAAGTGGCCAACAACGGCCCCTTTTCCGCGGAGTTGGGCGCCGCCCAGGCGCCGCCGCAACTGGAAGACCCGCACACGATCCGTATTCGGGAACTGTCGCAAATAGCCCGTCTGCTGGAAAACAACATGATAACCCAGGCGGAATTCGACAGTCTCAAGGAAGAAATCCTCAAAAAATTCAACCAATGACGAGAACAGAAAAGCCCGTCCTTCGAAAGAAAGGCGGGCTTTTCCGTCATGCCGCTTTTCACCGCCCGCCCCTCCGCGGGATGGCCGTGGCCGTAGACGGCAAGGCTCTGCGGTGAAGCGTCACTTCGGGCCGGTCTCCAGCGGGTAGGGCCAGGCCAGAATCCCGCCCTCCATATAACGCACCCGGGAGAAGTCGGCCGCTTTGAGGATTAAGGCGGCCTCATAGCCGCGCAGGCTGATCTTGCAGAAAGGGATGATCTCCTTGTCTTTGGGGAGCTCCTGTAAACGTCCGCGCAGCGCCCCCAGGGGAATCAGCAGGGCGCCGGGAATGCGCACTTCCTCGTATTCCTTGGGGCTGCGCACATCCAACAAGACAAAATCCTCCCCTTTCTGCTGTTTTTCGTAAACAGCCGCCGGTTCCAGGCTTTCCATGAAACCGTCCAGCTTGTTGCGCAGAGCGTTGGCGGCCTGATGGAGGGGGTCCATGGCCGAGGAAAAGGGCGGGGCATAGGCGAGGTCCAGCTGGGCCAGCTGATCGACGGTGATGCCCAGGGTGATGCCGGCAACCAGCGTGTCGATCCGCTTGGCGACATCCCCCGGCCCCAGGATCTGGGCACCGAGAACCTTGCGGCTGACGCGATCGGCGGTCAGTTTGATCAGAATCGGCTTGGAGCCCGGGTCGGTATGGGCGCGGTCGGCGGAGGGCACGAGGACGGTGACCGGATCGAAGCCGCATTTGCTGGCCTCCTCGGCCAAAAGGCCGGTCCGGGTCACGTTGCAATCGAAAACCTTGACGATCAGGGTACTCAAAACACCGGGAAAGGAGGCTTCCAGGCCGGCGACGTTGTCGGCGACGACACGCCCCTGCTTGTTGGCGGTGGAGCCCTGGGGAACATAGACCTTGCCCCCGGAAAGAAGATGCTTCGATTCCACGCAGTCCCCGGCGCCGTAGATAGCGGGATCGGAGCTGCGCATCCGCTCGTCGACCAGCAAACCGCCGGTAGCCCCGATTTCCAAGCCGGCCGCCTTGGCCAGCCCGACCTCGGGCCTGACGCCAATAGCGACAATCACCAGATCGGCCGGGTAATGTCCTTTGCTGGTTTTGACACCGGCGACCTCGCCCTGGCGCCCGTCGATGCTTTGCAGGCCCTCGGCAAGACGCAGATTGACACCTTTTTTGCGCAATTCGCGGTGGACCAGGGCGGCCATGCCGGCGTCCAGCAATCCGGCCATGACCTGGTTCTTCATTTCCACCAGGGTGACATCGAGGCCGCGATGGATCAGCGCCTCGGCCACTTCCAGGCCGATGAAGCCGCCGCCGACCACCACCACCCTGGTGGCGGAGCGGGCTTTGTCCAGAATCCTGCGGGCGTCCCCCATGGTCTTGAGGGGATAAACCCCCTTCAGGTCGATTCCCGGCAAAGGCGGCATCAGCGGCCGGTTGCCGGTGGCCAGAACCAGCTGAGAATAAGGGATCTCCCGCTCCTCGCCGCTTTCCACGTTCTTCACCCGCACGGTCTTCCGCTGCCGATCGATGGCCACGGCTTCGGTCAGGGTCAGAACCTCGAACCCTTTGCAGTTGGCAAAAAACTTTTCGTCCCGCACCACCCCGACGGGGGTTTTGCGCACCTCATCCAGATCCTCGAAAAGACCCTCGATGTAATAGGGGAGAGAGCAGGCCCCGTAGGAAATCTCCTTGCTTTTGTCAATCACCACAACCTGGCTGGCAGGCTGCACCCGCATCAGGCGGCAGGCGGTTTTCATTCCGGCGGCGACACCACCGATCACAACAATTTTTGGCGCTTCTGGCGGCATTTGGTCCTCCCCTGTTTTGAATTTTTATTTATATGGAAATATATATATTAAACTAAATAGGTTTTTGCAACCATAAAGTTTCACCGTTCATCATTTTATCACACCCACCGGACTCCACGGCGGAGGCTTCGCAAAAGAAAAAAGCCCGGCCGTTTTCTCCGCGGCCGGGCTTGAAAGCTGATGCTGATTTGCCGGTTATTCGATGCCGACAAACAGTTTGATGTACTGAAGGCGTTCGTGGGCGGCGGGGAATTCGCTCTTTTTCTGGCTCAGGGCGCCGCGGAAATCAGCGATTTTTTGATACTTGTGGGCCGCCATCCAGTTTTTAACCTCCTCAAGCATTTCCTGAACGGCCCCCAGTCCTTTCTGATAAAGAACGGAACAGACCTGCACCGCATTGGCTCCGGCCAGAAGCTGCTTGATAACTCCCTTGCCGTCATGGATGCCGGTGGAAGCGGCCAGGTCGCATTCCACTCGTCCCGACAGGAGGCTGATCCAGCGCAGCGATTCATGAATCTCGTCGGCGCTGCTGAAGGGATTGCCGGCCACCAGCTTGACCTTGTCGATATCGATATCGAGATTGTAATAGCGGTTGAAAAGAACCAGGGCGTTGACCCCGTTCCAGCTCGGTTTCGATTCCGCCGCGCCGCGGCCGCACCAGCCGACGATGAATTCCCGGGCCTCGATCTTGCCGCGGCTCAGCGCGGTGGCCAGGTTGGCGAAGGAACTGAAATTGGCGCCGATCTTCAGGGCCACGGGGATCTTGATTTCCTGCTTGATGATCTTGACGATATCGAGATAAACGGCTTCCACATCCTGGGCCGTTTTCAGCGGATCACTGGGCAAAACCCCGATGTTGAGCTCAAGGCCGTCGGCCCCGGCCGCCTCGACTTTTTTGGCGTAATTGACCCACCATTTTTCGGAGAAGCAGTTCAGACTGGCTATAATGGGGATTTTGCACTCTTTTTTGGCATCCTGAATGAGTTTCAGATAATCCCTGGTGCCGAACTCCCGCCCATAGGCTTCAATGAATTCAGCAGCTTCGGTGTCATAGAGATTGACCCCCTGGCCTTGCATCTGTTCCGTTTCGGCATAGATCTGCTCTTCGAAAAGGGACTTCAAAACGACGGCGCCGACGCCGGCTTTTTCGAGTTTTTTGACCCCCTCGACGGAGTTGGCCAGACTGCTGCTGGCCGCGACAATGGGGTTGGCCAGTTCAAGACCCATATACTTGGTAGAAAGATCAGCCATTACAATTCTCTCCCTTCTTTTCCAATATGGTGAAACCCTGCCAATGGGAATGGTTTGTCGAAATATTCCGGGCAAGCGGCGCCTTTTTCAAGAAAGGTTCCCTCTCTGATCAGCCGCTTCGCCGCTCAATTAAATAGCCTATTCTAAAACTTAAAACAACAGGAATATATATCATTTGTAATTCTTACTCAAGAGATGTTCGCCGGCAACGGGATGAAATCCAAGTTCGACGGAGGGAAAAATCGCCATGCCGCCGTTGCCCGTTGACAAATTGTCACCTTCTCAGCCAAATGCCGATGCGGTCGAAGGCCTCATTGATTTCATCTTCATCGCCGCCGAAGGAGAGACGCAAATGCCCTTCCCCGGCGGCGCCGTAATTGCTCCCCGGCACGGTGATGACCCGGGCGCCGTGAAGGATATCGACGGCCACCTGCCGTGACGGCGCAGCAGAAAAATGGTAGCGGGGCATGACATAGAAGGCACCGCCGGGGCGGACATAGGAGAAGGCATCGCCCAGGGCGTCCAGGCGTTCACAGCAGAGATCCCGCCGGCGGCGCAGCGCCTGCCGCATCTCCTCGACGCCGCTGGCGGGACCGCGCAGGGCGGCCAGGGCGGCGATCTGGGCCGGAGTGGGAGCGCAGATCGCCGCGGCGTCGTGGACTTTCATGATCTGTTCCATCCACACGGAAGAAGCGGTGAGCCAGCCCACCCGCCACCCGGTCAGGGCATACTTTTTGGAAAAAGAGGCGACGGTAATGACATGGTCCCGCCATTCGGCAACACTTTCCAGACTCAAGGGGGAGGGACCGTCGTAAACCAGGGCGTCGTAGGTTTCGTCGCTGATGATCACCAGGCCGTGGCGGCGGGCCAGGGCACCGAGGGCGCGCATCTCGTCGTCGCCGAAAACGGCGCCGGTGGGGTTGCTGGGATTGCAGACGACGATCGCCCGGGTCCTCGCGGTCACCGCCCGCTCCATCCCTTCCACATCCAGTCCCCAGTTCTCTCTCTGGAGAGGGACGAAAACCGGCACCCCTTCGGCCAGCAGGATTTGTTCGATATGGGAGGCGTAGGTGGGAGCCGGCAGCAGCACCTCGTCCCCCTGCTCGACCACCGTCAGAATGGCCGCCACCAGAGCCTCCATGCCGCCCACGGTGACGAGGATTTCCTTTTCCGGATCCCGGGCCACGCCCTTGGTTTCCAGCAGATGGGCGGCGATGGCGGCACGCAGTTCCGGCATTCCCGTCTGCAGAGAATACTTGCCCGCTCGCGGGTCGTTGCGCAAGGCGGCGCAGACGGCCTCGATAATATGGGGGGGGGTGGCAAAGGAGGGAATCCCCTGCCCCAGGGAAACGCAACCGCCGATACGGGCGGCGAGAATCGGCATCTCCTTGGTGGCGGAAATCTCGATGCGGCTGACGCGGCGGCTGACCCGATGTGGATTCATCTTCGCGACCATGGATGTCAGGGGAATATCTTTCCCGGATTGAGGATATCGGCGGGATCAAAAACCTTCTTGATGCCCTGCTGCAGGCGGATGCTGGCGGGGGAGAGCTCCAGGGTCAGGTAGGGGCGCTTGGCCAGCCCCACGCCGTGCTCACCGGACATCGTTCCGCCCATGGCCAGAACCAGCTTGAGCACGGCAACCACGCCGGCTTCGGCCTGCTCCGCCAGGTTCTTGCCTGCCGCGGTGATATTGAGGTGGATGTTGCCGTCTCCGGCGTGGCCGAAAGCATAGATTTTCAGGCCGAATTGTTTTTCCAGTTCCGGCAGGGCGGCGACCAGGTCGGCGATGCGGCTCAAGGGAACGACCACATCCTCCGGTATATAGAGCCCTGCCGTGTCGTGGATGCGCAGGGACACCATGCGCCGCACCTCCCACAGCCGGGTCCGTTCCCGGTCATCGGCGGCGGGCAGCAGATGGCGGGCGCCCATCTCCCGGCAGATTCGGCCCATCGCCTCCATGTCGGCGGCCACCTGGGAAGGCATCCCGTCGCTTTCCAGCAAAAGCATGGCATCCTCTCCCGAGGTAGCGAAGGGAAGCTGGTCCCGCACCAGTTCCAGGCACTGGTGATCCATGAACTCGATGGCGCAGGGGAGATGCCCCCGGCTCATGATTTCGCTCACGGCGCGGGTCGCCGCCCCCATGTCGGGGAAGACCACCGCCATCCCGGCGATCGTTGCCGGATGGGGAATGAGTTTCAAGGTCAGCGCGGTGATGATGCCGAGGGTTCCCTCCGAACCGACGATGAGATGGGTCAAATCGTAACCGACCACCCCTTTGCGGGTCTGCACGCCGGTGCGGATCGCCTCGCCGTCGGCGAGGACCACCTCGAGGGCGAGGATGTAATCCCGGGTCGTACCGTACTTGACGCAGGCCGGGCCGCCGGCGTTGGTGGCCGCGTTGCCGCCGATGGTGCTCTGGTCGAGGCCGGCGGGATCGGGGGGATAATAGAGACCCTTGGCGCGGGCCGCGTCCTTGATATTCTGGGTGATGACTCCCGGCTCCACCTCGGCGACAAGGTTTTTTTCATCCACGGCCAGGATGCGGTTCATGTCCTCCAGAGACAGGATCACCCCGCCGTGGGGAGCCAGGCAGCCCCCCGCCAGGCCGGTGCCGGCGCCGCGGGGAACGACCGGAAAGCGGTGGCGATGGGCCAAGCGCATCAGTTTTTGGACATCTTCCCGGCAGCGGGCCTTGAGCACCACCTGCGGCGGAATGCGCAGTTCCGAAGCATCGCGGTCGTAGTTTTCCAGCTCCGCGGCGCCGGCCAGAATCTGTCCGGAGGGGAATTCGCTCTTCAGCAGCGTCAGCAGATCAGCAGCCGCCCTTTCTTCGCAGGATTTCATATATTACCTTTAACCCAGCAGAATTTTTCACTTGTCATTTGCCACCGCTTTTCAGCCCTTGCCGAAACCGGGGATATAGAGCTTTTTCTCCAGCTTCTTCAGGCCGAAGTCGGCGGCGGTGACCATCACCAGATAGTAGAGACCGATGGCCAGAAAAACCTCGGTGAAGCGGAAATAGCGGGTCGCCAGGATCTTCCCCTCCCCCGTCAACTCGATGAAGGTGATGATATAGGCCAGAGACGAATACTTGATCAGATAGATGATTTCATTGCCGCAGCCCGGCAGGGCGCGGCGCAGGGCCTGGGGAACGATGATCCAGACCAAGGCCTGCAAGGTGGAAAAGCCGAGGGCCTGGGTGGCCAGCAGCTGCCCCTTGCGGATGGAGAGAAGGGCACCGCGGACATATTCGGACTGATAGGCGCCGGTGCAGAGGATGAAACCGAGGACGGCGGCGACATAGGGTTCGAGATAAATGCCCAGATTGGGAAGTCCGAAGTAGAGAACGAAGAGCTGGATCACCAGGGGGGTTCCCCGGAACAGGGCGGCGTAGCCGTCGCCGATCTTCTGGAGCACGGGATGGCCGAAGGTGCGCACCGTTCCGACAAGGACGCCGACACAGAGGCCGATGGAGGCGGAAGGCACAATGAGCAGGAAGGTGTTCCACAAACCCCGGTTCAGCGCGGGGACCAGTTCCTTGACGAAAAAATCCCATTCCATCAGACTTCCGGCTCCTCGGAGAGTTCCTGGAGTTTGGAACAGAAGGCCTGGGTGCGGCTGTTTCTCCCCGGCATCAGCAAATCGAAAGGGCTTCCCTGTTCGATGATTCTGCCCTCCTGCATGAACAGGATTTCGTCGGCCAGCGCCCGGATGAAGCCGATCTGATGGGTGGCCATGATCATCGTCATGCCGTCCTGAGCGAGATTGCGGATGACGGTCAGGACCTCGCCGATCAGTTCCGGGTCGAGAGCCGAGGTGGGCTCGTCGAGGAGCATCACTTCCGGGTCCATGGCCAAAGCCCGGGCGATGGAGACACGCTGTTTCTGTCCACCGGAGAGCTGCGCCGGATAGAGTTCCGCCTTGTCGCCGATGCCGACCCTCTCCAGTTCGACCATGGCCCGCTCGCGGGCCGCCGACCGGGTCATCTTCTTGACCTTGCGCAGGGCGATGGAGACATTGTCCACCGCGTTGAGATGGTCAAAGAGGTTGAAATCCTGGAAAATCATGCCGACCTTCTGCCGGTAGGCGTAGAGATCCCGCTTGCGGTGGATATGGATCTCCTGTCCCTTCAGGCTGATCTTCCCTTCATCGGGGGGGATCAGAAAGTTGATGCATTGCAGCAGCGTGCTTTTCCCGCCCCCGGAAGGACCGATCAGAACCTTCAGTTCCCCTTTGAAAAGTTCGAAGGAAACCCCCTGCAGAATCTGTTTGCCGCCCAATTTCTTGGAGATGTTTTTGACCTGCAGAACAGGCCTCGGTTCAGGATTGATCATGTCTCATCCTTGAAGGTGGGAATAGCCTGGAATGCGGACCTTTTCCTCGAGTTTGCGCAGCACTTTGACACCCATCCAGGTCAGCATGAAATAGAGCAGGGCCGCCAGCAGATAAAGGGGCAGGTGCTGATAGGTGCGGGAAGCGACGAAATGGGTACGGGCCATGATTTCCGTCGTGCCGAGCACGAAGGCCAGCGCCGAATCCTTGAGGATGATGGAATATTCGTTGGAAAAACCGGGAATGGAGAGACGCAGGGCCTGGGGCAGAATGATGGAGAGGATCGCCCGGGTATCGCTCATGCCGAGGGCGCGGGCCGCCTTGAGCTGGCCGTAGGAGAGGGACTGGATCGCCCCCCGGTAGATCTGGGACTGATAGGCGCCGCTGGTCATGCCGAGGACGAGGATGACCGAGGTCAGGGCACTGAGGTTGATGCCGATGAGGGAAAAAAGTCCGAAATAAAAGAGAAAGAGCAGCACCAGAATGGGCACGCCGCGGAAAAACCAGACATAGAGGCCGACCACGCGGCGCAGCCACCAGGGCCCGTAAACCTGGAAGACGGCGATATGGATGCCGATGACAAAACCAAAGGCCATCGCCCCGACCACGGCGAGGGCCGTCACTCCGGCCCCCTCCAGCAGGTAGGGGAAGGCATCCTTTAAGACCTCAAAGGTTTCGAGCATGTAATTTCAGCGCCTGGATTACAAACATGAAAAACCGGAAGGCGCGCTGCATTGCGCCTTCCGGCGTGGAAAAACCACAGCGGCAAAGAACCCTTTTACTTCTTCAGGTGTTTTTCGATCAGCACCTGCCAGTAGGGATCGGCCATGAGCATCGTAAGCCCTTTGTTGAGGGCTTCCAGCAGTTCCTTGTCTTCCTTGCGGACGGCGATGCCGAATTTCTCTTCCTTCATGCCGAAGGTGCCGAGGATCTCCACCGGTTTCTTGGTGACGGCGTCTTCCGCCGGGGCATCGTCCATGGCGGCGGCGGCGATACGGCCATTGACAACGTCCTCGATGGCCAGCGGCGCCGAATCATAATAGGTCAGAGTGAAATTCCAGCCCTGTTTTTCAGCCTCGGTTTTCAGCCATTCGGCTTCCGTCGTTCCCCTCTGCACGCCGAGCTTCATCTTCTTGGTGCGCACGTCGTCCACCGTCAGGCCGGAGCCCTTCTTGCCGACGAAAACCTGTTTGATGTCATAGTAAGGAATGCTGAAATTGACCACCTTCTCCCGTTCGGGGTTAATGCTCATCCCCGAGGCGATGAAATCGATCTTCTTGGCGTTCAGATTGGGGATGATGCCGTCCCAGTCCATCGGCTGATGCTTGACCTTGAAGCCAAGTTTGGCAGCGATCCAGTCAATAGCGTCGACGTCGAATCCGGCCGGCTTCCCTGTTTTATCCACATAGGCAAAGGGAGGGAAGTTGGCGTCAATGCCGTTGATGTAGCTCTTCTCCAGTGCCGAGGCGGTAGGTACCGTCATGGAAATCATCGCGAAAATCCCCGCCAATCCAAACCAAATCCTATTTTGTCCCATTTTTTTTCTCCCCGCAAAAAAATTAAAGAAACGGTAAAAACGATCCATCGGAAATATAGGGAGAAGGCCGTCCTCTGTCAAGAAAACAAAGATCAACAATTCCCCGTGGATTTCAAAAATATTCTTTTATTCCCGATCGGCATGATGTTAGCATAAAAAATTGCCGAACGGGGCGGCTTTCGGCCGTTCCCGGGATTAAGTTTGTGGCCGGCGTTCACCCGGACCCGCCAACGCCAACAGCGGATATGAAACAGATCACGATCGTGGATATTCTCGAAAAATTCAACACCCAAAGGGTTATCGAGTCCCTGGCCGAACTCGACATCGGCACCCTGCTCCACAACCCCTTGGTCATCGCCGCCATCGTGGCGGCGGCGGCTCTCGCCCTCTATCTGAAGTGGCGGGTTCTTTTCGTCACCATTCTGACCGCGACAGCCCTCGTCTGGCTGTTGAACTTCATAATGGAGCGGGGAACCGATATCGACACCATGAGCAACCCGACCCTGCTGGTCTTTATCGGCATAGGCTGCGGAATCATCGGGCTCATCATCTATTTCATGTTCATCCGCAGCGACTGACCCGCCATGATTGGGATCACCACCACCATACCCCTGGAGATACCGCTGGCGGCGGGAAAAAAGGTAATCGATCTCAACAACCTCTTCATTACCCACGAAGACCCCCGCGATTTGACGGAAGAAGCGGAACTGGCCGGTTTCCCCCGCAACACCTGCAATTGGATCAAGGGGATTTACAGTATCATCAAACGCCTGGGCATCACCGAAGTGATCGCCGTCACCGAGGGGGACTGCTCCAACACCAAGGCGCTGATGGAGGTGCTGACCACCGAAGGAATCCGCTCGATCCCTTTCGCCTATCCTTTTTCCCGCTCCCGCAAAGAACTGGCCGCGCAGCTGGAACTTTTCTCCCAGGCCTTCGGCGTGCCGCCGGCGCCGGTCCTGAAAATCAAGGAGCGGCTGGACAAGATCCGCGCCAAGGTCGGTGAAATCGATCGCCTGACCTGGCAGGAAGGCCGCGTCGGCAGCCTCGAAAACCACCTTTTTCTGATCAACACCTCGGACATGAAGGGGGATCCCGAAGCCTTCGAAAAGGAGACCGACGCTTTTCTGGAAGAGGCGCGGCACCGTCCGCCCGCCCGTCCGGAATTGCGCCTCGCCTTCGTCGGTGTGCCGCCGATCTTCACCGATCTCTACCCGCTGGTGGAAAGCCTCGGCGGGCACGTCGTTTTCAACGAGACGCAGCGCCAGTTCGCCATGCCCGGACTCCGCCCCTCCCTGGTCGACCAGTACCTGGCCTACACCTACCCCTACGGGATTTTCGCCCGCCTCGAGGACATTCAGGGGCAGCTGGCCCGGCGGCGGGTGGACGGGGTCCTTCACTACGTCCAATCCTTCTGTTTCCGGCAGATCGAGGACATCGTCCTCAAAAAGGAACTGAACCTTCCCGTCCTCACCCTGGAAGGGGATCAGCCCGGCCCCCTCGATGCCCGCACCCGCATCCGCCTGGAGAGTTTCATGGAGATGCTGAAAGCGGCAAAAAAGAGATGACGCCTCAAGCCCTCGGTCTCGACCTGGGCAGCCGTCGGGTCAAAATCGCCGCGCTGAGCGGCACCCGGATCGCCTGGCTCAAAACCTTCGACACCATCCCCTTCTACCGGAGCTTCAGCCGCCTCGACAACAATGAGCTGGTGATCGATTTCCAAGCCGCCGGCATCGACTGCGGTTCCGCCGAAGCCCCCGTCGCCGTGGCGGCCACCGGTTACGGGCGCAACGCCATCCGCCTGCGCGGCGCCCGCATCCTTCCGGAAATCCAGGCCCACTGCCGGGGAGTCACCTTTCAGACCGGCTTTGCCACCTTCACCCTTCTCGATCTCGGCGGGCAGGACACCAAGGTGGCCCGCGTCGAAAAGGGTCTGTTGACCGATTTCGTCATGAACGACAAATGCGCCGCCTCCTCCGGACGCTACCTGGAGAACATGGCCGCGGTCCTCGATGTTTCCCTGGAGAAACTGTCCAGCCATTGGCAGGACCCCGTTCCCCTGAGCGCCACCTGCGGCATCTTCGGGGAAAGCGAGCTGATCGGGCGCATCCTCGAAGGGCACCCTCTGGAAAACCTGTGCGCCGGCGTCAACCAGACGCTGCTCAAAAGAATCCTGCCCATGCTGCGTCCCTTCCCCCTCGACCTTCTGGTCGTCACCGGCGGGGTCGCCCACAACCAGGCGCTGATCACCCTGCTGCGCCGCAAAACCGGCGCCTCGATCATCATTCCCGAACACCCCACCCACAACGGCGCCATCGGCTGCGCCGCCGGCCTGCTCGAAGACGGGCGCTAAAGACGCCATTTCCCCTGAAACATCTCGGCGCCGGAAAGATGGGCTCTCCCCCTTCAGGACGGGGATTTGGCGGAAGGCTGGCCGTATCCCGTGAACTTTTCGAGAACCCGGTCCATCTCCGCCGCGGAGAGGATGGCCGGCTCGCCGAC
Source organism: Deltaproteobacteria bacterium (assembly GCA_012729375.1). Classification (GTDB taxonomy): domain Bacteria; phylum Desulfobacterota; class Desulfuromonadia; order Desulfuromonadales; family JAAYDE01; genus JAAYDE01. Next base: position 59,011 of record JAAYDE010000009.1, read on the forward strand.
CATCTTTGCCTGCAGATACACCCTGGCCACGAACTCGATCTCCTCGGCCACATGGAAGGCTTTCTCCAGGCTGGCGCCGATGCTGACCAGGCCGTGATTGGCGAGCAGGGCCGCCTGGTATCCGTCGATGGCCCGAACCAGGTTCGCGGCCAGTTCCGGGCTGCCGAAAGTGGCGTAGGGAGCCACCGGCACCTTCCTGCCGGCGCAGCCGACCAGATAATGGGCGGGCGGAATCTCCCACCCCAGGCAGGCCAGAGTGGTGGCATAAACGGAGTGGGTATGGACCACGGCGCGAATCTGCGGATAGCGTTCATAGAGGGCGAGATGCAGGGGCAGTTCGCTGGACGGCCGCGGCTTTCCCTCCACCGCCCGGCCCTGGAGATCGACCAGCACCACGTCGCCGGCGACGATTTCCGGGTAGGGAACCCCGCTGGGGGTGATGGCCACAAGCTGCCGCGCCCCGTCCAAAATGCTCAAGTTCCCCCCGGAACCGGTGGTCAGGGCCGAGGTGATGAGCCGTTTGCCGAATTCGACGATACGTTCCCGTTCTTCCCGAAGCATCATAAGCCGATATCCTTTCCGGAACTGGCGGACATTCTTGGCGCCGCGCAACGATCACCAGGGTTTAAAAAAGCCACCATTCCATAACCCAAAGCTTGCAACAAAAATGGGAAAAGGCCGCCCGGTAACTGTTTTTTTGATTTCAGCCAGCAGCCATTTCCCGGCGCCCCTTCCCCTGCTCCCGGCTGATCGGCCGGGGGCAGGGGCCGATTTTTCGACTGGGGAAAATGTATCAGAATCAGCCTTTTTTCGTCACCAAATTGTCACCCGTCGCGGTTGACATTCTTTTCGGGGTCATATATATAATATTCAATATACATAAATTTTCCATACCAAAGGAGAATCGTCCATGGGCAAATACGATTTCGATATCCTGGTCATCGGCCTTGGTCCCGCCGGCATGGCCGTCGCCGCCATGGGAGCGGAAATGGGCCTCAAGGTCTGCGCCGTCGAGAAGAACCGGATCGGCGGGGAGTGCCTCAATGTCGGCTGCATCCCCAGCAAGGCCTTGCTGCGCATCGCCAAGACCCGCCACACCTTCGCCGGGCTGAAGGAGATGGCGCTTTCGGGAAGCGTACTCCCCGAGCCCGGCGACCTCTTCGGCAAAATCGCCGCGGATTTGCAATATATCAATGACAACAAGACCGTCGGCATGTTCAAAAAGGTCGATCTGCGCCTCGGGGAAGGGGCCGCTTCTTTTGTCGATCCCCACACCGTCGAGGTGGCCGGCAAAAAAATCAGCGCCCAACGGATTTTCATCGCCACGGGCACCCGCCCCCGCCTGTTGCCGATTCCGGGCCTGGACGGGGTGGAAGTCCTCACCAACGAGAATATTTTCCATCTCGATAAAGTTCCCCGATCCCTGGCCATCATCGGCGGCGGCGCCATCGGCTGCGAAATGGCCCAGGCTTTTAGCCGCCTCGGCTGCCCCTGCAGCATCGTCCAGGCCGATCCCTTCCTGATTCCCAACGGCGACCCGGAAGCGGGCGAACTGCTGGAAAAGGTTTTCGCCGCAGAGGGAATCCAGGTCTATAACGCCCGCCGTATCGACAGCATCGAGAAAAAAGACGACGGCGTATCGATACGGACCGACCGGGGGGAAATCATCACCGGCGAGCGGCTGCTCATGGCCGCGGGGCGGACGATCGACCTGTCTTCCCTCAAGCTGGAACACGCCGGCATCGAAACCACTCCGGCGGGAGCCGTCCGGGTGGACAGATACCTGCGCACCTCCCGGAAAAACGTCTTCGCCGTGGGGGACTGCAACGGCCACTGGCAGCTCTCCCACGCCGCCATGCATCAGGGCATGATCGCCCTCATGAACTGCCTGCTGCCCTGGAAGGCCAAGCGGGATTTCCTCGGCTACGCGGTCCCCTGGGCGGTCTTCACCGAACCCCAGGTCAGCTATGTGGGCCTGCGGGAGAAGGAGCTGAAGGAGCAAAACATCCGCTACGAAACGATCCGCGTCAACTATGGCGACTACGGCGCCGCCATCGCCGAGAACGTGGCCACCGGCTTCGTCAAGGTCTTCGCCGGCCGCGCCGGAAAGATCCTCGGCGTCAGCATCGTCGGCGAGGGTTCCGGGGAGATGATCAACGAATGGGCGCTGGCCATCCAGAAAAAGATCCGCCTCCACGACATTCTGCTGCAGCAGCACGCCTTCCCCACCATGGGTTTTCTTTCCAAGCGGGCGGCAGAAGTGTGGATGATGAAAAAGATGGGCTCCATTACCTTGCAGAAAATCTGCCGCTGGCTCTTCCGGCGCTGATCTGTTCCTTGCGGACGGCGGTGCCTGAAGGCTTCCGGGGCAGGCGAAATCCGCCCTTTGCCCCCGCAAACCCATAAAAAAGCCCGCCTCCTCGAATACAAAGGGGGCGGGCTTTGGTTCCATTTCCCGCAAACAGCGAACCCGGTCCGGGCCGGGTTCGTCTTGATGCCTATCCTGTCGGAGGCAATGGGGATCAGCGGGTGTGCTTGCGCGGCTTGGGGATACTGTGGAGGTGTTCATCCTTGTATTCACGGTCCCGTTTCTTCATCTCCTCCTGGATACTTTCCTCACTGGCCTCCAGAGAATCGGGGTGCTCCTCCATGATCTTCAGCTCCTCATCGATCCGGGATACCTCATCGACCAGAACTTCCTCTTCCTGGACCACGGAAATTTTCGTCACTTTACGGGGCATGGCTCCTCCTGTCGGGTGAAGATTGATATTTCCGCTCTTGTCTGGGATTCGCGAAGCGAACCCTTGTTTCAATTATAGTCCGCTTCCTGCGCCTTTTCCCGCCGGCGCCGTCAGCGACTGCGCAGATTCTCCGGAAGAGGATGCTTTCCGAGCATTTCCCGGGCCCGGTCGATCTCCCTTTCATCCAGGTCCGCATCCGTCAACTGACCGGAGAAATAGCGGTCGTAGGCCGCCAGGTCGAGCAACCCGTGGCCGCTGAAGCAGGCCAGGATCACCTTCTCTTTCCCCTCCTCGCGGGCCTTTTCCGCTTCGCTCACCACCTGGGCCAGGGCGTTGCAGGTTTCCGGAGCCGGGATGTGCCCCTCGGTACGGGCCCACAGTACGCCGGCCCGATAGGCATCCAGCTGGGAAACCGACTTCGGTTCGATAAGCCCCTCATGGGCCAGTTGGCTGACGGTGGGGGCCATGCCATGATAACGCAGGCCCCCGGCATGGATGGCTGGCGGAATGAAGGTGTGTCCCAGGCTGTACATGGCCAGCAGCGGTGTATAGCGGGAGGTGTCGCCGTAGTCGTAGCCGAAGGGGCCGCGGGTCAGGGAGGGACAGGCCTTGGGTTCCACCGGCAGTATGGAAATCTCCCTGCCGTTCATCTTGTCGAGAACGAAGGGAAAGGAAATCCCCGCGAAATTGCTGCCGCCGCCGGCGCAGCCGATGATCACGTCGGGTTCATCGCCGACCAGGGCCAGCTGCTTTTTCGCCTCCAGGCCGATGATGGTCTGATGCAGCATGACATGGTTGAGAACGCTGCCTAGGGAATAGCGCGTCTGCCCGCTTTTGTCGGCGACGGCGGCTTCCACCGCCTCGCTGATGGCGATGCCGAGGCTGCCGGGGGTGTCGGGGTCGGCGGCCAGAGCCGCCCTGCCGGCGGCGGTTTCGGTGCTGGGACTGGCCAGGCAATTGCCCCCCCAGGTCTGCATCATCGCTTTCCGGTACGGCTTCTGATCGAAGCTGATGCGCACCATGTACACCTTGCACTCCAAACCGAACTGGGCGCAGGCGAAGGCCAGGGCGCTGCCCCACTGACCGGCGCCGGTTTCCGTGGTCAGCCTCTTGATGCCGAAAACCTTGTTGTAATAGACCTGGGGAACGGCCGTATTGGGCTTGTGACTGCCGGGCGGGCTCCCCCCCTCATACTTGACATAGATCCGCGCCGGCGTGCGCAAGGCCTTTTCGAAAGCGCCGGCGCGGATCAGCGGCGCCGGCCTCCAGATGGAGAGGATTTCCAACACCTCTTGGGGGATGTCGATCCAGCGTTGGGTGCTCATCTCCTGTTCGATCAGGTTCATCGGGAAAACCGGCGCCAAAGACTCCGGCGAAATCGGTTTTCCGTCCGCCCCCAAGGGAGGATTGAGCTTGATATCGGCGAGAATGTTGTACCACTGGCGGGGCATTTCTTCCGGTTTGAGCAGAATATTCTTGCGGGTCATGGGGCCTCCTGGAGAAAAAAACTTCCACAGAGCTATACCCTAACTTTTTTAAAACAGCGTGTCAATATGGCCGGAAACAATGAACCGCCTTCGGCAAACTTTTACAACCTTCAGGTAAAAAGCCCATGGAAAGGGTAAAAATTTAAAATGACGTTAGATCGAAGTCTTTTGCCTGCTGACTTTGTGGTTCGTCCTCCGGCCGCGGCGGGTAATCGAACCAGACCAGGGTGGCGCCGATGACGCCAAGAGGGATGGACACGAAATTGAGGAAGGGAACGGCCAGCAGAACGAAAACCCCCGTGCCGAACCCGGCCAGCAGGGAGAAACGGGAGAAAAAGTAGCGGCGCAGCTTCTTGTAGGTGAACTCCTTTCTGGCAGCGACGAAACTCAGGTACTCCACGGCCAGAAAGGAAATCGTCAGCAGGAAGGCGAGGATGGAAAAGAGAAGACTGCCGACGACGGGCACAAAGTTGAGGCCGAGGAGGAGCAGCATGAGAGCGACGAACACGGCCATTTTCCTGGCTTCCATGGCCAAAATCCGCTTGCCGTCGGCCCAGAAGCCGGCCCAGGAAAAGTGCTCCCTCGCCGGCGTGCCGACGATCATCTCTTCGGTCTTTTCCGACAGCAGATCGTTGAAAGGAGACGCGACCAGGTTGCCGACCACGGTAAAGGTGAAAAAAACCAGCATCCCGGTCACCGCCGCGGCCAGCGCCCACAGGGTATAGTAGAGAATGAGCCAGTACCAGGCCTCGCCGCTGGGCACCATCTGCAGGACGTAGGCATCGAAAAACAGGAATCCCAGATAAATCAGGGAAGAAAAAACGACGATGTTGATCAGCAGGGGAACGAGAACGAATTTCCACAGGCGCGGGTGCCCGACCAGGTAGCGGCCGGCCCGAAAGGGATAGAAAAAGCCCCGGGAAAAGCGGGCCAGCGGGTTGTCGGCAAGAAGGTCGCTCATAACAGGTGGTTCCTTTCTTCACAAGCGGCGGGAACGGATGCCCGGGGGCCGGCGGCCAGCAGGGTTCCGCACCCGCCTTCGGCCTGTTTCCGCCAACGGTTGCCGCGCCTCACGTTGGTCAGGCGCGAAGCGAGATAGTCGAAAATCTCCTGGCGGGCTTCGCCGCCGGGGGACCGGAAGGGGCGATCCGGCATCGGGTTGCATTCCAGAAGGTGCAGCGTCGCCTCGGGAAGGGACTCCATCCGCGAGGCCAGTTGGCGGATCTCCGCGGGGTGGTCGTTGATCCCCTCCAGGAGCAGGTAGTTGATGCCGATCTGCCGCCGGCGCCGCCGCGACATCTGCGGCACACACCGGTTCAGCATTCGCCACAGATCGTTGAAGTCCGGACCGCGGGGGATCAGCCGCCGATGGGTTGCCGCGGTGCCCGCATGGATGGAAACCATCACCCCGTTATGATCCATGTTGAGCATTTCCTGCAGAAGGGGGAGCGGCCGGCCAACCGTGGTCACCGAAACGGGAAGCTCCTGTCGACGGCAAAAGGTCAGGAAGGCCTGGACATTTTCCCAGTTCAGCAGGGGTTCGCCGATGCCGGAGAGGGTAATCCTCCGCACCCGGCAGCCGTCGCGGCCGGCACCGGCAAGCTGGGAAATCATTTCAGAAAAATGCAGGTTCCGGAAAAAGCCTTTCCGGCCCGAGGCGCAGAAAGGGCAACCGAGGGCGCATCCCGCCTGGGTGGAAACACAGAGGGTGCCACTGCCGTAAAAGACCGCTTCAACCGTCAAGCCATCGGCCAGCGGCACGGCGAATTTAAGGTTGCCATCCTCTTTTCCGGCTGCACGGACCATAGCCAAAACCCTCCCGACAAAGGCTATTTTAATGGAAACGAAAAAACTTGTCGAAGGAAAGACTCGGAAAAGGTGCTGGTCATTTCCAAACAGCCTTTTAAATTTCTTCCACATGCCTCTTGTAACGATCTTCCTCTTGCCCTATACTGAAAATGACAGAGATGCTCTCTGCCCTGCTCGTGAGGCGCGATGCCCACACGGAATATCTTAAGATAGGGCTCTCTTCAGGTCGGTTGTGAGCAGGCCCGTCATGGAACGGGAAGCCTGATGCCGGTACAAGAGGTCCCCCCTTGTTGGTCTTCGATGTGAGGCCAACTGCCCACGGTAGGAGTGGAGAGCTCAAGCAAAAAAGGCATCCCATCGATGCCTTTTTTCATTGCATGGACTGTTTTCCGGCTGAAGAACACCCTCCCGGCAGCGATCTATTCCCTACAAAAAGACGCCCATTCCTATGGACAATCCGGAACCCACGGCAGCAAAGAGTATCTTTCTGGACGGCCGGGAAATCATCCTCCTCGGCACCGCCCACATCTCCCAGGAATCGGTGGATGAAGTCCGTCGCCTGATTCCTCTCGAAGCCCCCGATGCCGTCTGCATCGAACTCGATCATCAGCGCTTCCAGTCCCTGCGGGAAAACAGCCGCTGGCAGTCGCTGAACATCATCCAGGTCATCAAAAAAGGACAGCTCCCCTATCTCATGGTCAACCTGGCCCTTGCCTCTTTCCAGAAACGGTTGGGGCTGCAGACGGGCGTCAAACCAGGGGCGGAAATGGCCGCCGCAGCTGAGACCGCCGCACGGGAAGGGATCAGGCTGGAGCTGATCGACCGCGACATCCGCACCACCCTGTTGCGGGCCTGGAGAAAAACCGGTCTGTGGAAAAAGCTCACCCTGCTGGCGACCTTTCTGGCTGGATTTTTCGAAAAACAGGAGATCGACGAAGAGGCCCTCAAACGCCTGCGGGAAACCGATACCCTTTCCGCCATGCTGAATGAAATGGGGGAGGCCCTGCCCTCGGTGAAAACGATCCTGGTCGACGAGCGCGACCGCTACATGGCCTACCAAATCCGCCATTGCCCCGGGCGGAAAATCCTCGCCGTGGTCGGCGCCGCCCACGTCCCCGGCATCCGTCGCCTTCTGGAAGAGGGCTACGACGGAGCGGACCTCGCCGAGATATCCCGCATCCCGCCCAAGGCAACCCTCTCCCGCATCCTCCCCTGGCTCCTGCCGCTGGCCATCATCGTCCTGTTCATTTGCGGCTTTGCCGGCGGCGATTGGGAAAAAGCCTCGGAAGCGGCTCTCGCCTGGGTTCTGGCCAACGGCCTGCTGGCTTCCCTGGGCACCCTGGTCGCCCTGGGGCACCCCCTCACCATCGCCTCCGCCTTCGTCGCCGCCCCCATCACCTCCCTCAACCCGATGATCGGCGCCGGCTTCGTCACCGCTCTGGTGCAAGCCTTCGTCGTCCCGCCCACCGTCAAGGACATGGAAACCGTCGGCGAGGACATAAGCACCGTCAAGGGCTGGTGGAAAAACCGCATGACCCGCGTCATGCTGGTCTTCTTCCTGTCATCCCTCGGCTCCTCCGCCGGCACCCTGGTCTCCCTCCACTGGCTCAAAAACCTGCTGTAACCCGGCTTAACCATCCCTGCTTGATTGTTTTTAATGTTTTTAAAAATTATCTCTGTATGCTCTGTGATAAACGCTTTTGCCTTTGAATCGAAAGACCTTTTGAACACAGAGGACACAGAGGGATCACAGAGATCACAGAGGAACGGCGATTTGAATTTCCTCCCCCTTTGTAAAGGGGGCTCGAGGGGGATTTGGTTTTGCTACAGGCTGCGAGCCACCACCCACGAGGTGATTTCCAGGCCGTCAGCCGCCGCTGCCCCGGAGCAGGTTGCGCCGCGCCAGCAGGTAATCGAGCAGCAGATCCTTATTGTAGAGGTCCCGGCGGAAATGAACCAGGCCGCCATCGTCAACCCAGGCGGTCAGATAGAGGAGATAGACCGGCACAGGTTCCTTGAGCCAAACCAGGCGGGGGCGATCGAGATCCATGGCCTGGATCAGGCTCTCGCAATCCCATCCCTGGTCTTCCAGAAAATATTGGGCGAGGTCGAGGGGACGCTGGATGCGGATACAGCCGGAACTGTACAGGCGCCGGTTGCGGGAAAAAAGCTCTGGCCGATTGGTGTCGTGCAGGTAGACGGCATGATCGTTGGGAAACATGAACTTGATCCGCCCCAGTGGATTCCACGGGCCGGGGCGTTGCCGCAGCAAGCCGGGAAAATTGTTGTGCTCCACCTTTTGCCAATCGATGCGGCGCGGGTCAAGGGTTTCGCCACCCTTGTTGCCGAAGGGGATGAGGTCGAAGTGGTTTCTCGCCAACCAACCGGAATCCTGGCGGATTTTCGGCAGCTTGTCTTCGCGCAGGATGGTCGGCGGCACATACCAGAAAGGGGAGAATTCGATATAGGTCATCCGCGCCGTGAAAACCGGCGTCTCCCGCACGGCACGGCCGACGATGACCGGCATCCACAGCACGGGACGTCCCCCTTCCATTACCGACAGCATCATGTCGGGGATGTTGATCTGCAGGTACCGCTCGCCGAGGTTTCGCGGCAGCCATCGCCACCGCTCGAGATTGATCTCGATCTGGCGGATCCGCTCCTCCGCGGTGACGTTCAGTTCCTGCAGGGTGCGCGGGCCGAGAACGCCGTCGGCTGTCAATCCGTGGCGCCGCTGGAAACGGATCAGCGCCCGCTGCAAAGGAGCGTCGAAGGTGTCGGGAGAGGTCTTGACCGCCGCGGCCAGATCGCCGCCGACCAGCAAACGGCGGCGCAGCAGGGGAAGCCGCGGATCCTTGGCGCCACGCCGCAGCGAGGGCCCCTCCGCGATGACCGGCCATCCCCCCCGGCCGGCCAATTCCCGGTATTCTCCGAGCGATTCCGCCAATTTCCGATAGCCGGGAGCAACTGGGCGCAGCTGCTCCAGAACCTCGGCGACGGCATGATCCTCGAGGGCCGAGCGCAGCGCCAGAACCGGTTCCGTTGTCCTTTTGACAAAACTCCACTCTTCATGAACCTGGCGGGGGTTGACCCGGCCATTGATAAAATCGGCGGCCAGGGTCAGAAAGCCGTCGGTGAGGAGGAGATCCATCGTCGCCCACCAGTCCCCGGCCCAGGTCTGTCCCGAGGCCGACGCCTGGCGCCGTCCCGCCAGCATCTTCTCCACCTCGGCCAGCCGGTAATCCTCCGGGCACAGTCCTTCATCGGCAAGGGCACGGAGATGATCGATAAAGGTCCATGCCTCGCGGGAAAGATCGCCATCGCCCCGCCAGGCGGGAACGAACTCCCGCCCTTCGTAAAAAGAGGCCAGATCGGCATGGAATTTCCCTTTTATCCCATCGATGGGGAATCTGTCGCCCGCGATGGAAACCTGAATCCGCGCCGCCAATTCCTCATCCGTCAGCGCCGCTGCCGCTGCCGGCTCCTGCCCGATCGACCAACAGAAGAGGCAAAAAACCACTAAAGTGGCCCACCGAAACAGGCTCTGCCGCCCCACTCCCCCGTCCGCCTCAATCATCTTTTATGCCTTCTGCCAACGCCGAATCAGCCCTGGCGGCCCGCGCCGGGTGTTAATGAACAACGATCCACAAAGGTTTTGATCTTCCTCTTCTTTCCTGGCCACCTCAAGAAAAAACTTTATAATGATTCTCCATTACCTGATCCACACCGTCTGGATGTTGACAAACTCGCGGATGCCGAAACGGGAGAGTTCGCGCCCGTAACCGGAAACCTTGATTCCGCCGAAGGGGAGGCGGGGATCGCTCTTCACCATGCCGTTGACGAAGGCGGCGCCGGCGCGCAGGGAAGCCGCCATTTCCTCCCCTTTGTCAAGCCGCCGGGTCCACACCGAAGCCCCCAGGCCGAAGGGGGAATCGTTGGCCACCCGCAGCGCTTCCACTTCGTCCTTGACGCGGATGACGGCGGCCACCGGCCCGAACAGCTCCTCTTGCCAGGCCGGCATTCCCGGCTCGACATCAATCAGGATGGTGGGCGGATAGAAACTCCCCGCTCCCGGCAGCGGCGCGCCGCCGAGCACCACCCTGGCCCCGCGGGCCACCGATTGCGCCACCTGACCATGGAGTTCCTCGAGCAGATCCTGGCGGGCCTGGGGCCCGACCTGGGTGGCCTCCTGCCGGGGATCCCCCACCACCAGGGCGGCCATCTCTTTTTCAAAGCGCGCCAGAAACGGCTCGAAAACGGCATCCACGACAATGAAACGCTTGGCGGCGATACAGCTTTGTCCGGAATTGAGACAGCGGGAGTTGGCTCCGACTTTGGCCGCCTCGTCAAGATCGGCGTCGGCCAGGACCAGAAACGGATCGCTGCCGCCCAGTTCGAGAACGGTTTTCTTCAGCATCTCTCCGGCCTTGGCCGCCACCTTGCGGCCGGCGGCCGCGCTCCCGGTGAGGGTCACCGCCATGACATGGGGGTTTTCGATGACGGCATTCACCTGGCCGGAACCGATCATCAGCGTCCGCAAAACATTCTCCGGCAGGCCGGCGCGCCGGAAAATCCCCTCGATGGCCAAGGCGCACCGGGGAACGTTGGAGGAATGCTTGAGCAAGGCGCAGTTGCCGGCCATCAGCGCCGGGGCGGCGAAGCGGAACACCTGCCAGAAGGGAAAATTCCACGGCATCACCGCCAGAATCGTCCCCAGGGGGCGGTAGGCGACATAGGAGCGGGAGGCGTCGGTGGCCACCTCCTCGGCGCTCAGAAACCGCTCCCCGTTGGCCGCGTAATAATCGCAGACCAGGGCGCATTTTTCGATTTCGCCGCGCCCCTCGCGGACCGGCTTGCCCATCTCCAGGGCCATGGTTTGCGCCAGCTCCTCTTTTGCGGCGCGCAGCACCTGTGCCGTCTTGGTCAGCAACGCGGAACGCCGGGAGTGGGAAGTAGCGGCCCAGGCGGGCCAGGCCTCCGCCACCGCCGCCACCGTCTCCCTGGTCTGCTCCGGCGTCCATTCCGCAAAACTTTCCATCAGTTCCCCGTTGACGGGATTGATCGATTCCAAAGCCATCCGGTTCCTCCTTTTTGTAAAAGCGGCTCGTAGCCCGAAGCTCGTGGGAAAAACAAATCCCCCTCATTCCCCCTTTTAAAAAGGGGGAGGCAAAATCTTGTTACTCGCGCAGTGACAACCCCCCGTGCCCGGCCTTTGGGCGGGCACGGGGGGTTGTCACTGCCTTTCTGTTACCGGTCACCAGTCAAAAAACATTGTGATGCCGGAATTTTTCTGGAATAGTGGGGAAACTTTCAATGTTCCCAAGGGATCTATTCATCATGTTTCTTCATTCCCCTTTTCCGACCGTGCCCGGAATCTCCCTGGCGCGCCTGATCATCGTCATCAACGTTTTCCTCTTCCTGCTGATGATCGCCATCGGCGTGCTGGCCGGCTTTGGGCTGCAACCGGTCCTGTCTCCTCCCACCAACCTTCTGCTTCACATGGGCGCCCAGTTCTGGCCTCTCGTTTTGGAGCGGGGAGAGATCTGGCGATGCCTCAGCTACGCCTTCACCCACGGCGGCATCATCCATCTCGGCTTCAACATGACCGTCCTCTATCAGGTCGGCACCCTGGTGGAAGGGGAAATCGGCCGCCCCCGCTTCCTGACCCTGTACACGGTCACCGCCCTGACCGCCACCCTGGCCGGTTACCTGTGGCACCCCTTCACCCCCGTGGTCGGCGCCTCCGGCTCTCTTTTCGGACTGATCGGCTTCGCTGCCGTTTTCTACCATCGCCTGGCCATTCCCGTGGCCGTCCAAAGGCGCAACCTGATGCTCCAGTGGGCCCTCTTCGCCTTCCTTTTCGGCCTGATGGTGGGCGCCGACAACGCCGGTCATCTCGGCGGCGCCCTCGGCGGCGTGCTTTTCGGCTGGTTCATGCCCCTTCGTCACAACAGCTCCCGGTTCTGGTCCGTGGCGGGGACGGGCAGCGCGGTCCTCCTGGCGGCGGCAATCCTCGGCCTTTTCTCCTCCTGGTTCTTCCGCTGACCGGCGCCTTGCCCTCCTTGCGGTCCGGACTATGCTTTTATAAAAGATTTTAGCCCAGGAGGGGGAAAATGTACGATCCCGGCTACTCACCGCTGCTGACCGACCTTTATGAGCTGACCATGATGGCCGGCTATCATGAAAAAGGGATGCACGAAAAAAACGCCGTCTTCGATCTCTTCTTCCGCAAAAACCCTTTCGAGGGGAGCTATGCCGTTTTCGCCGGCCTGGAACCGGCCCTCGCCTACCTCTCCCGGCTGCGCTTTTCCGCCGCGGACATCAACTACCTCGCCGGCCTCGGCATCTTCAAAAAAAGCTTTCTCGACTATCTGGCCGTTTTCCGCTTCCGCTGCCGCGTCAGCGCCCCACCGGAAGGAACGGTCATGTTCGCCAACGAACCGCTGATGACCGTGGAAGGGAAGCTGGCCGAGGCCCAACTGGTGGAAACCGCCCTGCTCAACCTGATCAACTTCCAGACCCTGGTCGCCACCAAAGCGGCGCGCATCACCAGCGTGGCGGGAAAGGCCGAAGTGCTGGAATTCGGCCTGCGCCGCGCCCATGGGCCGGACGGTGGTCTGGGGGCGGCCCGCGCCGCCTGTGTCGGCGGCGTGCGCAGCACCAGCAACGTCTGGGCGGGACAGGTCTTCGGCATACCCGTGCGCGGCACCCACGCCCACAGCTGGATCATGTCGTTTGCCGACGAACTGAGCGCTTTCCGCGCCTATGCCGACTGTTTCCCCGACAGCTGCATCCTCCTCATCGACACCTACGACACCCTGCGCAGCGGGCTGCCCAACGCCCTGACCGTGGCCCGGGAGCTGCGCGACAAGGGACACGACATCGTCGGCGTGCGCCTCGACTCGGGAGACCTCGCCTACCTCAGCAAAAAGGTCCGCGAGGCCTTCGACCGGGAGGGGTTCCCGAAGGCCCGCATCGTCGCCTCCAGCGAACTGGACGAGTTTATCATCGACTCCATTGGCAACGAGGGAGGCAAGGTGGACGTCTACGGAGTCGGCACCAGGCTGGCCACCTGTGCCGGGGAAGGGGGCGGGGCCCTGGGCGGGGTCTACAAGCTGGTGCGCGTCGACGACGAGCCCAAGCTGAAGGTCACCAGCGACCTGGCCAAGGCGACCCTGCCCGACCGCAAAAAGGTTTTGCGGGTGATCGATCCCCAGGGGAATTTCGACATGGATGTCCTCTGCCTGGCCGAGGAAACGGTGGCGCCGGGGGATGTCGTCTACAACCCGGCGGCCCCCGAGGAGAAGAAACGGCTGCCCGCCGCCTGCCGCTTCGCGGAACTCCACCGCCTGGTGATGGACAACGGGGAAATCATCCGCCCCTGCCCGTCCCTGGCGGAAAGCGCCGACTACTGCCGGAAACAGTTGCAGAAACTGCCCGAAGGCTCGCTGCGCCTCACGAATCCCCACCGTTACAAGGTCGCCATGAGCCGCGGCATCCATGACCTGCGTTCCCGCCTCATCGCCGCCTATGAACGGTTTTTTGTCTGATTCCAAACCTGGAAACAGACTTGTCAGCAACGGAAAAGCCCTCGCAAGGAGGGCTTTTCCGCTGCTGACCAAAGGCTTGCAACCAGGGCCGTATCAGGGCAGGGCGGCCAGTTTCTGGTAATCGACGGCGGCGGCGTAGGCCTTCATGTCCGCCAGGTCCGCATCGCGACCTTCCACCGTGACCAGAAAACGATTGGCGACGACGATCTTGATGTCGCCGCTTTTACCGGCGGCATCGTATTTGACGATGGCCTTCTGGGCGCCGATCTTTTCCATCTTGCCGCCGTCGGCGGTGGCAAACATGGGGTTGGAAAACATCATCATCACCCCCTGCAGCAGGGGAGAATCGGCGACAACCTGGATCGTGACCCCGGCCGCATCCTTGCTGTAGCGCCGTTCCGCCGTCACGCCGCCGCCGAACATGGCGGCGGTGGCCGCCTGGGAAGTGGCGTCCTCGGCCGTCCAGCCGGCCAGGGGTCCCGGCAGCAGGGAGGCCAGGCCCTCCCCCTTTTTCTGCTGGATCAGCTGGGAGGCGTAATTGAGGTTCTGCACCGCCTCGGCGAGATCCCCCTTCTGGTAAGCCTGCAACGCTTCGTTGATCGAATCGGTGACATCGTCGGCCCAGGCCGTCATCCCCAGCAGGGTTGCCGCCACGAATACCACCGCCGCCATGCTGATCCTCGACTTACGACTTGCCATGGTACATCTCCTTTCATTGTGAACCATCTAAATGACAACCAGGCTTTCATCGGAAAAAGTCAGGGCTTCCACGCCACCGTCGGTGACCCGGAAGGTATTCTCGATGCCGACGGCGCCGCGGCCCGGAAAAACCACCTTGGGCTCAAATGCGAATACCATGTTCTTTTTCAATTCCTGATCCATGAATCCCCGGGCGATGAAGGGATATTCATCGATTTCCAGGCCGATCCCGTGGCCGATGAAGGAAACCTGGGCGCCGGGCGCCCCCATGAAACGCCCGCCGTGCCCCTGTCCGGCGGCCAATCGGCAGCAGATTTCGTAGATCTCCCCCCACTTGCGGCCGGGGCGGGCGGTCTCCTTCATCAACTGCTGCACGGCCACCATGTCGTCATAGGCGCGGCGCAAGTCCTCATCGATGCCGCCGATGCAGAACATCCGCGTCATGTCGGAAAGGTAGCCATCGGCGGTGCCGGTGAAATCGAAGACGATCGGCTCGCCGGCGGCGATCCTTTTCCAGCCGCTGCCGCGACCGACGTAAGGGTTCACCCCCCGCCCGCCGAGGGGGGTGTCGGCGGAGGAAGGAATCCCCGCGTCCGCCCCGGAGGAGAACTGGCCCATGAAGATTTCCGAATTGAAACCGCGCATGCGGGTGATGCCCTGGTGGCCCAGGCGCCGCGCCTCGCATTCCAGCTCGGCGGCCACTTCCAGATCGGTCCGGCCGCTGCGGATGACCGTTTTGGCCTTCTGGAAGATCCCCTCGACCATCTCCGCCGCGGCCCTGAGGGCGCGGATCTCATAGGCCGATTTGACCGCCCGCACCTCACGGATGAGCGGGCTGACGTCGGTCATGGCGCAGCCGGGGAAGTTGGCGCACAAACGCTGATAGAGGACGACGGGCACCACGTCCAGTTCCATCCCCGCCTGTTCCGGCGGGGACAGGCCGAAATCGGCCAGGCACCGGGGCAGATCCCGAAAACCGCGGATCGGCACGATATTTTCCAACGCCGACTCCTCACGGGCGCGGCCGAACTCCTTACGCACCATGTACAGGGGCGCGCCTGCCGCAGGCAGGTAGAGCACCCCCTGCTGGATGGTGCCGGTAAAGTAGAACAGGTCGGCGTTCTGGAGGATGAAGGCGCCGTCCAGGGCTTGTGCCTGCAGCAAACTCTGGAAGCAGGTGATGCGCCGTTCCAGTTCAGCGCCCGGTGTCTTGTTCATGCTCTGCCCTCAGAAATCTCAAGCGGTTTCGGAATCCTCAAGTTTCAGTTCGCGAATCGCCATCTCCCGCAGCTTGAATTTCTGGATCTTGCCGCTGGCCGTCATCGGGTATTCATCGACGAACTTGACGTAATAGGGGATCTTGTAGTTGGCGATGCGCCCC
>JAAYDE010000003.1 GCA_012729375.1 Deltaproteobacteria bacterium
ACCGTCTTCTGGATTTCCAGCACGGCAAGAGGATCGATTCCGGCAAAGGGTTCGTCCAGAAGGATGAAAAATGGATCGGTGGTCAGCGCCCGGGCGATTTCGAGACGCCGTCGCTCCCCGCCGGACAGGGAAAAACCGTAGGAGGAGGCCACATGCTGAAGGCGGAACTCCTGCAGCAGCCGGTTCTTTTTCTCCTCCATCAAAGAGGGGGCGATTTGCTGGCACTCAAGTATGGCCAACAGATTCTCCTCAACAGTCAGTTTCCGGAACACAGTCGGTTCCTGGGCCAGGTAGGAGATCCCGGCCCGCGCCCGCTGGTACATGGGCAGAGGCGCCAGATCGAGGTCATCAAGGAGAACCGCCCCCTTGTCGGCACGGACAAGACCGACGACCATATAAAAAGAAGTTGTCTTGCCGGCGCCGTTTGGGCCCAGAAGCCCGACCACCTCTCCGGAGCGGATATCGAAATCGACACCGCAGACAACTTCCCTCCTTTTATATGCTTTATGGAGGTTTTTTGCAACGAGCTTTCGTGTCACGGTTGATCCCCTTTGGGATGGAAAACAGCCCGGACGCGGGCCCCTTCCTTGCTGGTGACGATGCTCCGTTCGCCGTTCAGGAAGATGACGATCTCATCCCCTTCCAGGGAATCCTCCCCCCGCCGGACCCGGACGGAGCCGGTCATCACTATCTTTCCTTCTGCGGCGAAATAGACCCCCTTCTGGCCGGTGGCAACTCTGCCTCCCTGCACCACGCGAACCCCTGGGAAGGCTTCCACTTTTTCAATCTCTCTCGTTTTCTCCTGAAAAAAAAGCACCATTTCTGGGGCATATATAACCATGTCCCCTTGGCGGGCTTCCACCGCGCCGATGAAACGGACCCGGTTCAGGACGCCGTCCGCCTGCAGCCGCTTGGACGTAATGTGAATCGGCTGTTTGGAATCGTGTTGATTCATCAGCGCCGGCGGTGCCGCCCACAGCGGCCACGCCATCACCATTGCCAAGCAGACCGCCAACCATTTAACCCTGCACATCAGTTCTGTCATGGACATCCGCCTCGATATCGTTCAGTAGTTCAAACAAACGTTCTTCGACCTGGTAGCGCAGCCCCCGGCCCCGAAGTTCCATTCCCTCATCGACGATGCGCACCCGGCTCTCGGTGCGGATCAGGGCTTCCTTCTGCAGATACTCGAGATCATCGCAAAAAAGAGTGTACCCTGCCGTCCCTTTGAGCACCACCCGGCCTGCCGCACGGAAGCTGCCGCCGTCGGGACCGACCTCGCCCTGATCGGCGGAAAGTTCCATGTCGCTCTTATTGTCCTTGAAAAACAGCACGCGCACATTTTTCAACCGCCCGCTTTTCGTTTGAATATCAAAATCGGCACTTTCCGCAATGAGTCGCCAGGAGGTCGCCCCTCCATGACTGTTGGTCAGGGTGATTTCTTTCAGGGACAGGTCGACATTCTGGGGGCGGGGGGTGGGAAGGGAGTTCCGCAGGGGCTCCTGAAAATTATAGAGGATCGTGGCAAGCAGCGAGAAGGAAATCAGGATAATAAAAAAAAACAATAAATTTCGAATGGTTAATCGTTTATCCATGGAAAAAGTATAGCATCGCCGGCAACTCCTGTAAAGGCGGGCGGGCAGGTCCGCAAGGGCTTGTTTCCCTTGGCGGACAGGACCAGTTTCAAAAATAACGGGCGACAACCTCCGCCCAGCGTCCGCTCTCCTTGAGCAGCAGTTCGCAAAACTCCCTAACCGCTCCCCGGCCGCCGCGGTGACAGGCCACGAAATCGACCTCCGCTTTCACCACTTCGCAGGCATCGGCCACCGTGGCGGAACAGCCGACGCGGCGCAGAACGGGCAGATCGACCAGGTCGTCTCCCATGTAAGCGATTTCCCTGTCTTTGAACTGCAACTCTCCGGCTATCTTTTCAAAAACCGGCAATTTTTCCTTGACCCCCTGAAAGATCAGGTCGATGCCGAGTTCCCTGGCCCGGTGCTCGACAATCTGCGATTGGCGGCCGGTGATCAAGCCGACGAGAAAACCGGAGCGCTGCAGCATCTTCAGCCCGTGACCATCCTTGACATCAAAGGCTTTGCTTTCGACGCCGTTGTTGTCGATGTAGATGCGGCCGTCGGTAAGCACCCCGTCGACATCAAAAAGCACCAGTTTTATCCGTGCGATCCGTTCCCGCATCAGACCACTCCCCCTTTGATCAGATCGTGGATATGGAGGATCCCCACCGGCACCCGACTCTCCTCGTCGTCGAAGACAAACAGGGAGGTGATGGAATGTTCCTCCATCCGGTGCAGAGCTTTGGCGGCCAGACAGCTTTTCAGTATCCTCTTGGGATTGCGCGTCATCACTTCGGAAACGGGATGGTTGAGGATATCGAAACCCTTCTCCAGAGAGCGGCGCAGGTCCCCGTCGGTGAATATCCCCACCAACGCCCCCCCGCCATCCACCACTCCGGTCACGCCCAGCTTTTTGCTGGTGATTTCAAAGAGGGTTTCCTTGAGGGGGGTGGCGATGGTAACCAGGGGGATTTCCTTTCCCTGGTGCATGAAATCCTCGACGCGCAGCAACAGTTTTTTGCCCAGGCTACCGCCGGGATGGAAAAAGGCGAAATCCTCCTCACGGAATCCCCGCCGCAACAGCAGGGCGATGGCCAGAGCATCCCCCAAAGCCAGGGTGGCGGTGGTACTGGCTGTCGGCGCCAGTCCCAGAGGGCAGGCTTCTTCCCTTACCGATACGTTGATGAAGGCATCCCCCGCCCGAACGAGAGTGCTCTCGGGATGCCCGCTCATGATGATCAGCGGCAGACCCATCCTTTTGATCACCGGCAGGATGCGGATCACTTCGGCGGTCTCCCCGGAATTGGAAACGGCCACCAGCACATCCCCCTTCATGAGCATTCCCAGATCCCCATGAATCCCTTCGGCGGGATGGAGAAAAAAGGCGGGGGTGCCGGTGGAAGCCAGGGTGGAAGCGATCTTCTGGCAGATCAGACCCGATTTGCCGATACCGGTAATCACCACCCGCCCCCGGCAGGCGAGCATCATTTCCACCGCCTGGACAAAGCCTTCGCCGATGCGGTCCATCAGCGCGGTGATGGCCTCCGCCTCGATGCGCAGCACGCGCCGCGCCGATTCCAGAATATCCCTACTCGTCATACCGTACTTTTTCCTTGGCAATCCTGTCGAGCACCAAAAGATCTTGCAGACGCTCCCGCAATCCTGCCAGAGGCAGGGAATTGGGGCCGTCGCAAAGGGCCTGGTCCGGGTTCTCATGGACCTCCCAGAAAAGGGCGTCGACCCCCACGGCGGCGGCGGCCCGGGACAGGGGCCCCACAAAACGCCGCTCGCCCCCCGAGGAATCGCCCCTGCCACCGGGAAGCTGCACCGAATGGGTAGCATCGAAAACCACCGGATAACCCGCTTCCCGCATGATGACCAGGGAACGCATGTCGACGACGAGATTGTTGTAGCCGAAGGAACTCCCCCGCTCCGTCAACAGGATGTTGCGGTTGCCGCAGCCCTCGATCTTGGCGACGATGTGGCGCAGGTCCCAGGGGGCGAGAAACTGCCCCTTTTTGACATTCACTCCCCGCCCGGTACGGGCCACAGCCAGCAGCAGATCGGTTTGCCGGCACAAAAAAGCCGGTATCTGGATGATGTCGAGAACCTCCGCGGCAGTCTCCACCTGGCCCGTTTCGTGGACATCGGAGAGCACCGCAAGACCATACTCCGCCTTGACCCTGGCCAGGATGGCCAGCCCTTCGTCCATGCCGGGACCGCGGAAAGAATCCTTCGAGGTGCGATTGGCCTTGTCGTAGGAAGCCTTGAAGATCACCCCGATGCCGAGGTCCTCGGCGAGCCCTTTGAGGTGGGCGGCGATGCGCAGGGTGGCAGCTTCATTCTCGATGACGCAAGGCCCGGCGATGAGCGCCAGCGGCCGTCCCCCGCCCAAAGTGCAGGAACCGAAGGTCAGTTCAGATGTCATTCCCTTCCTCTTTCTTTTTCAGACAGGCGCCGATGAAGGATTCAAACAAGGGATGGGGAGCCATCGGCCGGGAGCGGAACTCGGGATGGAACTGGCAGCCGACAAACCAGGGATGTTCGGGTATTTCCACCATCTCGACCAGATCCTGGTCGCTGTTGATGCCGGCCACCTTCATGCCGTGCCCCTCGACGATATCGCGGTAATCGTTGTTGAACTCGTAGCGGTGGCGGTGACGCTCGAGGATTCCCTGCTGGCCGTAGATGCGCCGGCTCATGGTGCCATCCAGAAGACCGCACGGGTAGGCGCCAAGACGCATGGTGCCCCCCTTTTTCTTGACCTGCTTCTGGCTTTCCATCAGGTCGATCACCGGGTTTTTGGCATCCTTGTGAAACTCGGTGGAATGGGCGTCTTCGAGACCGCAGACATGGCGGGAGAATTCGACCACCGCCATCTGCATCCCCAGGCAAATCCCGAAAAAGGGGATGCCGTTTTCACGGGCATAGCGGATGGACTCGATCTTCCCTTCGCTGCCCCGTTCGCCAAAGCCGCCCGGCACCAGGATGCCGTCGGCGCCGTTGAACAGGTCCCCCACCCCGTGCCGCTCGATCGCCTCCGAATCCACGAAATCGAGACTCACCCGGCAATTGTTGGCGATACCGCCGTGGGTCAGCGCCTCGTTGAGTGATTTGTAGCTCTCTGTCAACTCCACATACTTGCCGACAATGGCGATGCGCACCTGGGACTCCGGCTCCTTGACCCGCTTGACGATCCGTTCCCAGGGGGAAAGATCAGGGGCCTTGGTCCAGATGTTGAGATACTCGACGATGCGTTCGTCGAGCCCCTGCTCGTGGTAGCGCAGGGGAAGTTCGTAGATGCAGGAAACATCCCGCGCCGTGATGACCGCCTCTTCAGTCACATTGCAGAAGAGGGCGATTTTTTTCTTCATGTCATGGGGGATTTCCCGGTCGCAGCGGCACAGGAGGATATCGGGCTGAATGCCGATGCTGCGCAGCTCCTTGACGCTGTGCTGGGTCGGTTTGGTCTTCAACTCCCCCGCCGTGGCGATATAGGGAACCAGGGTCAGGTGAATGTAAAGTACGTTTTCTTCCCCCCGGTCGGCGCGAAACTGACGGATCGCTTCGAGAAAGGGCAGGGATTCGATATCGCCCACCGTACCTCCGACCTCGATGATGGCCAGGTCCGCTCCTTTGGCGTTGTCGAGAATCTTGGCCTTGATCTCGTTGGTGATGTGGGGGATGACCTGGACCGTGCCGCCGAGATAGGTCCCGCGGCGTTCCTTCTGAATCACCGAGTCGTAAACCTGGCCGGTGGTGAAATTCGATTTCCGGGACAGGCCGGCGGTAGTGAAGCGTTCGTAATGGCCGAGGTCGAGGTCGGTTTCGGCGCCGTCGTCGGTCACGAACACCTCGCCGTGCTGATAGGGGCTCATGGTGCCGGGGTCGACGTTGATGTAGGGATCCATCTTCTGCATGGCCACCCGCAAACCGCGGGCCTCCAGAAGGGCGCCGATGGAAGCGGCCGACAACCCCTTGCCGAGAGAAGACACCACGCCACCGGTAATGAACAGGAATTTGGTTTTCATAACGGCCCCTTCATGACGAAAACAAATAGAGCGAGGAAAAACGCCCGCCCATCGGATACCCGCTCGAGCTCCTTACAATCCCTTTCCCATCATCATTTCATTCACCCTGGCCAGATCCTCCGGGGTGTCGACCCCATGGCTGCAAAAGTCGCTTTCCACCACCCGGATCCGGTATCCGTTTTCCAGGGCACGCAACTGTTCAAGCTTCTCCGCCTTTTCCAACGGGGTCGGCGGAAGCGCGGCAAAATTGAGAAGAAATTCCCGGCGATAGACGTAAAGGCCGATATGGCGATAAAAAAGGCCGGCCGCATCGGCGCCGCTACGTTCAGGATCGCGCCGATGGGGAATGGGCGCGCGGGAAAAATAGAGAGCGAAACCCTGGGTGTCGGTGACCACTTTGACGACGTTGGGATTCAGGAAGTCGCCGCCATCTCCAATGGGGCTTATCAGAGTGCCCATGGGGATGCTTGGATCGGCCGCCAGGGGCGCTACCGCCTGATCGATCATCACCGCCTCAATCAACGGCTCGTCGCCCTGCACATTGACGATGATGTCGGATGTCAGGCAGGCGGCCACCTCGGCCAGACGATCGGTGCCGGAGGGATGATCGGCGCGGGTCATGACCGCTTCCCCGCCAAACCCCCGCACCACGCGGACGATCCTTTCATCGTCGCTGGCGACAAGGATTCGGTCGACGAGGCGGGAACAAGCGGTGCGCTCATAGACCCATTGGACCATCGGTTTGCCGCACAGAAGCGCCAGCGGCTTGCCGGGAAAGCGGCTGGAAGCAAAACGGGCCGGGATGATGGCGGTAATCTGCATGAAAAGCGATTTCTATGGGTTGAAGTTGCCGTAACGTAAAATAGGGAAAAGACCTAAAACTGTCAAGACATTGCACCTTCCACGGGCGCGACCCGCCGGCAGCCTGGTCATGGGTAGGCTAAAAAACCGGCCGTGCTCGCCCAAGGTCACACCAAGCGGTAGAGGTAGGCGGACAAGAAACTGAAAAGATTGAAAAAAACCAGAACGCCGACGATCATCAGCAGGACTCCGGTGACCCTTTCCAGAAGCAGGATATATTTGCGGAAACGTTGAAAGAAGAGAAGAAAACCGTGAAACAGCATGGCGGTGATCAGAAAAGGGATGCCCATCCCCGCCGAATAGGCGGTCAAAAGTGTCATTCCCCGAAAAGTGTTGGAGGAGGAACCTGCCACCAGGGTCAGAATGGCCCCGAGAATCGGCCCGATACAGGGGGTCCAGCCGGCGGCGAAGGCCACCCCGACCAGGAAGGTGCCGATAAAACCGGCCGGCTTGTACTTCAGTTGAATCCGCTTCTCTCCCAAAAGCAGACCAAAATGAAAAAGGCCGCTGACATGGACGCCGAAAAGGAATATCAACAATCCTCCGACCCGCTGAATCCAGATCAGGCTTTCCCGCATGAATGAATGAAACGAAGCGGACAAAAACCCGGCCACTCCGCCAAGCAGAATGAAAACGGCGGAAAATCCCAGAACGAAGGCCACGGTGTGCAGAAAAACGAGCATTTTCCGAGGCGCGCCAAGATGCCCTTCCCGCAACTGGCCAAAGGTCAGGCCCGTTATATAGGTCAGATAAGAGGGAATGAGGGGAAGGATGCAGGGGGATGCGAAAGACAGCGCTCCCGCCCAGAATGCGATCCAGAAAGTGATATCGGCTCCGTTCGTCATCTCCTCTGGTTCCTCGGTGGACGGCCGGCCGGGAGAAAGGGTTGCGAAATTCTATCTCACCGGCAGCTTTCGGCTAACGGTGTAATTTTTATTACGGATGCCGGAAACGAAGAAGCCGAACCGAGCGGTCCGGCTTCTTCGTCCATTTTTGGTTCTATTCCAGAACGATCACCAGATCCCCCTGCTGAACCTGCTTCCCTTCCCGGTGGAGGATCTCTTGAACAATGCCGGCGATGGGGGTTTTGATGTTGGTCTCCATCTTCATCGCCTCGGTGGCCAGCAGGGTATCCCCCTCGTTGACCGTGTCACCCACATCGACGAAGATCTTGCAGATTTTCCCCGGCATCGGCACACCGATCTGGCAGGGATCGTTGGGATCGGCCTTGCGGTTTTCCACGATGTCGACCTTGACGGAGTGGTCCCGCACCGTCAATTGGCGCGGTTCGCCGTTCAGTTCGAAATAGATGGTCCGCAACCCCCCTTCCTGGATATGACCGACGGCCGTCAGCTTGACCACCATCGTTTTCCCCTGGCCGATCTGGATCGAAGCCTCGTCCATCAGGTCGAGACCATAGAAGAAAACAGGAGTCGGCAGTACCGAGGTGTCGATATATTCCTGGCGGTGGCGTTGGAAATCCTCGAACACGGCAGGATACATGAGCCAGGACATATGGTCTTCGTCGCTGATCTCGTGGCCGAGTTTTTTCTCCAGAGCCGCCTTGCTGGCGACGAAATCGACCGGCTCGAGCAATTCGCCGGGACGATGGGTGATCGGTTTTTCACCCTTGAGGACGATCTTCTGCAGTTTTTCCGGGAAGCCGCCATGGGGTTGGCCGATCATGCCCTTGAAGAATTCGACAACACCCTGGGGAAGATCCATTTCCGCGCCCCGTTCATAGATATCCTCGGGCTGCAGATTGTTTTTTACCATGAAAATGGCCATGTCACCGACGATCTTGGACATGGGGGTCACCTTGATGACATCGCCGAACATGTCGTTGACCTTGCGGTACATCTTTTTGCACTCTTCCCAGCGATCGCCGAGGCCCATGCCTTCCACCTGCGGCTTGTAGTTGGAATACTGCCCGCCGGGGATTTCATGTTCGTAGACCTGGGCGGTGCCGCTGCGCAGTTCGGACTCGAAGGGGGCGTAGTAGGTGCGCACCGTCTCCCAGTAGTTGGCCAGCTGCTGCAGGGCTTCCTGATTGAGGCCGGGATCACGTTCCGTGTTTTCCAAAGCCGACACGAGAGCATTGAGGTTCGGCTGCGCGGTCAGGCCGGAAAGAGAGGAAAGAGAGGCATCTACGGAATCCACTCCCGCCCGGTTGGCCAGCATCAGGGCGGTCAAGGCGTTGCTGGAGGTATCGTGGGTGTGCAGAGAGATGGGGATGCTGATTTCCTGTTTAAGCGCCTTGACCAGTTTTTCCGCCGCGAAAGGCTTGAGCAGTCCGGCCATATCCTTGATGTTGAGGATGTGCGCTCCCATCCGCTCGATTTCCTTGCCGAGCTCCACATAATACTTCAGAGGATATTTGTCCCTTTTGGGATCGAGGATGTCGCCCGTGTAACACATCGACCCCTCGAGAACGCCGCCGTGCTTGAGTACCGATTCAAAAGCCACATGCAGGCCCTTGGTCCAGTTGAGGGCGTCGAAAACCCGGAAGATATCGATGCCGCTCTTGGCCGCCTGGGCGATAAACCTGTCTATGACGTTGTCGGGATAGTTGGCGTAGCCGACGGCATTGGAGCCGCGGAAGAGCATCTGGAAGACCACGTTGGGAATCTTCTCCCGCAACTTGTGGAGCCGCTCCCAGGGGCATTCATTGAGGAAACGCATGGCCACGTCAAAGGTAGCGCCACCCCAGCACTCCAGGGAGTAGAGGCCGGCGCCGAGACGGGCGGTGGCGTCGGCGATGGCCAGGAGGTCAAAGGAGCGGATGCGGGTCGCCAACAGGGACTGATGGGCGTCGCGCATGGTGGTGTCGCAGAGCAACAGCCGCTTCTGCTCGAGAATCCAGTCGGCGAAACCCTTGGGTCCCTTTTCTTTGAGAATGTCCCGGGTTCCTTTGGGCGGGGCTTCGCCGTGATGGAACTCGGGGACGATCGGTTGCCGCAGATCCCGGAAATGCAGCGGGGTTTTAATCCCCGGGTAGCCGTTGACGACGGTATGGCCGATAAACGACAGCAGTTTGGTGGAACGGTCCCGCTTGGGAGAAATCTTGAACAGCTCAGGATGGTGGTCCAGAAAGGATGTATTGCACTCGCCGGCCAAAAACGCAGGATGGGTGATGACGTTCTCAAGAAAGCCGATGTTGGTTTTCACGCCGCGTACCCGGAACTCGACCAGCGCCCGGTACATATGGGCCGCTGCTTCCTGGAAATTCAGGCCGTAGGTGGAGAGTTTCACCAGCAGGGAATCGTAGTAGGGAGTGATCTTGGCACCGACATAGGCGTTGCCGGCGTCGAGGCGCACACCGGGGCCGCCGGCCGAACGGTAGGCTTTGATGGTGCCGAAATCCGGCGCGAAACTGTTCTCCGGGTCCTCGGTGCTGATGCGGCACTGGATGGCATTGCCGCGCATAACGATATCACTCTGCTGCTGGATGCCGATGAGCGGATCGGCAAGTTTGTGCCCTTCCGCCACGCGGATCTGAATTTCCACCAGATTGCGGGCGGTAATCAGTTCGGTGACCGTGTGCTCCACCTGAATACGCGGGTTGGTCTCGATGAAATAGAGATTGTTGTTCTGGTCGAGGAGAAACTCCACCGTGCCGGCGTTGACGTAATTGACCGACCTGGCGATCTTCAGGGCGTAGTCGCACAGTTCCCGGCGCTTTTCTTCGTTAAGGTAGAATGCCGGGGCGATTTCGATCACTTTCTGATGACGGCGCTGAACGCTGCAGTCGCGCTCGAAGAAATGGACGACATTGCCGTACTGGTCGCCCATGATCTGGACTTCCACATGCTTGGGGTTCTCAATGTATTTTTCGAGGAAAACAGCCGCATTGCCAAAGGCGGCCTTGGCTTCGGAAGCGGCGCTCAGCAGACCCTCCACAAGCTCCTTGCGGTTGCGCACGACACGCATGCCACGCCCGCCGCCGCCGGCGGAAGCCTTTATGATGATCGGATAACCGCACTCCTTGGCGAAAAGAAGAGCTTCCTCTTCCGATGTGATCGGCTCGGGAGTGCCGGGAACCACGGGGACATCGACGCCGACGGCCACCTTGCGGGCCGCCACCTTGTCGCCGAGACGCCGCTGAATATCGGAAGTGGGGCCGATAAAGGCGATGCCGGCCCTTTCGCAGGCCTCGGCGAATTCCGCGTTTTCGGAAAGAAATCCATAGCCGGGATGAATGGCGTCAACCTCTTTCTTGATCGCCAAATCGATGATTTCATCGATTCCAAGATAGGCATCCACCGGGCCTTTCCCTTTGCCCACCTGGTAAGCCTCGTCGGCTTTATAGCGATGGAGGGAGATGCGATCCTCTTCCGAGTAGATCGCCAGGGTGTTGATTCTCATCGCCGTACAGGCGCGGAAAATTCGGATTGCGATCTCACCCCGGTTGGCGGCCATTATTTTCCTGAAATTCTTAATTCCCATTCAACCTCCTAAAAATCTATTATTTACCAATGGTTAGATATCTTGATGAAATGCATGTGAGGCGCCTGCGATTTTTTTGCATTCTGCCAATATAAGCAAAGGCGGGGTTTCCTTGTCAACATGAAAAGGAACCCCCGCCTTGCAAGGTTTACCGAAAACCGGCCGGGTTTATTCGGGCGGCGGCGATTTTTTTGCCAGAAACGGTGTGATCAGGTCAAGGGGGATGGGAAAAATGATGGTCGAGTTCTTTTCCGAAGCGATTTCGTTCAGAGTCTGCAGAAAACGGAGTTGCAGGGCACCCTGTTCGGAAGAAATGATGCGGGCCGCTTCGGAAAGCCGCTGCGAAGCCTGGAACTCCCCTTCCGCGTGGATGACCTTGGAGCGCCGCTCCCGTTCCGCCTCCGCCTGGCGGGCCATGGCCCGCTGCATCTCCGCCGGCAGATCGACGTGCTTGATCTCCACATTGGAGACCTTGACCCCCCAGGGATCGGTCTGCCGGTCGAGAATCTCCTGCAGGTGCTGGTTGATCTGGTCCCGTTTGGACAGCAGCTCATCCATTTCCGACTGGCCGAGAACACTGCGCAATGAGGTCTGCGCCAATTGACTGGTGGCGTAAAGATAGTTTTCAACCTCGATCATCGCCTGTTCGGGCCTGACCACGCGAAAATAGAGCACCGCATTGACCTTGACCGAAACGTTGTCCTTGGTGATCACGTCCTGGGGTGGGACATCCATGGCCACGGTGCGCAGACTCACCTTGACCAGGCGGTCCACCACCGGGATGATGAAGCGGAGTCCCGGTCCCTTGACCCCGGCAAATCTTCCCAAACGGAAAATCACCCCCCGCTCGTATTCAAGGATGATGCGGAAAGCGCTGGCCACCAAGGCGGCAGCCATCCCCACCATTACCAGCCAGACGATCAGATCCAAAGGAACCATCATCGTAACCTCCTTTTATCCTTCGATGGAAAAACCCCCTCTGTTCGGCAGCGGGGCGACCTCCAGTTGCAGATTATTCCTGATGCCGACCACCTCGACCCCCTCCCCTTGGGAGACGGGCCGAGCGGAAAAAGCGTTCCAGTACTCGCCGTGCACAAAAACCTTGCCGAAGGGGGAAAGGTCGCTGACCGCCTCTCCCTTCTCGCCCACCAGGGCTTCCAGGCCGGAGATGAAGCGGGCGCGCTGGGTGCGGACGACGAAGAAAAGTACCAGCAGAAGAAAGACCGCCGTCACCGCCACCGCTGCCAGGATGACGGCGCGGGAAATCTGCAGATAGGGCTCGGCGGTCTCAATGAGGATCAACGAGCCGAAGGTCATGGAAGCCAGCCCGCCGATCGTCAGCATGCCGTAGGAAGTCACCTTCACCTCGAGCACGAAAAGTACAATCCCCAGAAGAATCAGCAGGGCGCCGACATAGTTGATCGGCAGGGTCTGAAATCCGAGGAAGGAAAGCAGCAGGGCAATGGCGCCGATGGCTCCGGGGAAAATGGCCCCCGGCTGGGAAATCTCGAAAAAGATGCCGAGGATGCCCAGCATGAGCAGCATGTAGGCGACGTTGGGATCACTGATCGTATTGAGGATCTGCTGACGCCAGCCCATTTCCTGGTAAACCACCTGAAGAGCTGATGTTTCCAGCCTTTTTTCCTCCCCTTTGCGCAGATAACGCCGTCCGTCCAGCAGCCGCAGCAGATCCTCCTGATCCTCGGCGATGAAATCAATCACCTTCAGTTCCAGAGCTTCTTCGGCAGGGGTGGAAACGCTCCGGCGCACGATGTCTTCCGCCCATTGGGCATTGCGGCCACGCTGCTGGGCGATGCCGCGGGCATAGGCCACGGCATCCTGGACCACCTTGTCCATAAGGGCGGCGTCCTCCTTGCCCTCCCCGCCGCCACCGAGGCGCACCGGACGGGCGGCACCGATGTTGGTCCCCGGCGCCATCACGGCAAAATCCGCCGCCAGGGCGATCAGCGCCCCGGCCGAAGCGGCGCGGGAGCCGGATGGAGAGACATAGACTATGACCGGCGCAGGCGAGTTGAGAAGCCCCTGAATAATCCGCCGCATCGCCTGATCGAGGCCCCCGGGGGTGTCCAACTCGATGAGAAAAGCAGGAGCCTGGTTTCGATTGGCGGCATCCAGGGCGGTGGTGACGAATTCGGCCAGTACCGGGTTGATGACGCCGCGGATGCGCACGGCAGGCAAAGCCGCGCCGTTTCCCCAGGAATCCTGCGCAATCCCGGAAAAAATCCCCATAAATATGCTAACCAACGAATATAAATATATTTTTTTCATTGATAAACATTACCCGGAAAGCTCTTTGGTGTCAAACACAAGTCCTCGGAAGCACAAAAAAAAGGTTGCCCCGGACCTGTCCAGAATGCTACTTTTGTCAAAAATATGACGCTGGAGAGAGCCATGAAAAACCAGTTTCAGATCTTGATTGTGGAGGATGAGGCACCCAACCGCGAAGCCCTCGCCCTGTTGCTGAAAAAAGCCGGATACGAAATCCAGGTGGCGGCGACCGGCGAGGAGGCCTTCGAGCGGGTCAACAAAACCACCTTCGACATCGTCATCAGCGACCTTTTCCTTCCCGGCATCAACGGCATCGAAATCCTCAAACGCGTCAAAAAAGAGTCTCCCGAAACTCACGTAATCATGATCACCGGCAACGCTTCGGCGGAAACGGCGGTGGAAGCGATGAAGGAGGGAGCCTTTGATTACATCACCAAGCCGATCAACTTCGAAAAACTCAAACTG
Source organism: Deltaproteobacteria bacterium (assembly GCA_012729375.1). Lineage (GTDB taxonomy): Bacteria > Desulfobacterota > Desulfuromonadia > Desulfuromonadales > JAAYDE01 > JAAYDE01. The sequence continues at coordinate 13,667 of JAAYDE010000003.1, forward strand.
CTGATGGCCAAGGCCCTGGAAAAAAGCCTGCTGGTGGCGGAAAACACCTATTTGCGCCAACAGTTGCGGGGCAAATACCGGTTTGAAAACATCATCGGCACCAGCCTCGCCATGCAGAACCTCTTTTCGCGCATGGAAAAGGTGGTCAACACCGATTCCACGGTTCTGATCCTGGGCGAATCGGGCACCGGCAAGGAACTGGTCGCCAAAGCTCTCCACTTCAACGGCCCGCGCCGCGAAAAACCTTTTGTCGCCATCAACTGCGCCGCCATCCCGGTGGATCTGCTGGAAAGCGAGCTTTTCGGTCATGTCAAGGGGGCCTTTACCGGCGCCATTCACGACAAGGCCGGAAAATTCGAACAGGCCAACGGCGGCACCATTTTCCTCGACGAAATCGGCACCATGCCTCTTCCCCTCCAGACCAAGTTGCTGCGGGTTCTTCAGGAACACGAGATCGAACGGGTCGGCGGCAACAAAAAGATCCATCTCAATGTGCGCCTGATATCGGCCACCAACGCCGATCTGGAAAAAGAGGTCCGCCTGGGGAACTTCCGCGAGGATCTCTATTACCGCCTCAACGTCATCCCCATCCATCTGCCTTCGTTGCGGGAACGGCGTGAGGACATCGCCCTGCTGGCCCACCATTTCCTTCACAAAAACTGTCAGGAACTGAAACGACCGAAGATGACCATTGCCCACGAAGCCATGGAGGCGTTGGAGGATTATCCCTGGCCGGGCAACGTCCGTGAGATGGAAAATGTCATGGAACGGGCGGCCACCCTGGCCGAAGGAAACATCATTCAAGTCGAGGATCTTCCCCCCCAGATCGGCGCCGGCAAAACACAGACGGGATGGGAATTTCAGGAACCGCCCCACCTTTCCCCCCAAGGCATCGATCTGGCAAAACACATCTCCGAGATCGAACTCCACCTGATAAGGGAGGCCCTTAAGTTGGCCGGTGGGGTCAAGTCCAAAGCCGCTGCTCTTTTGGGTATCAAACGGACGACCCTGGTGGAGAAACTGAGGCGGGCGGCGCGGTCGACAGGTTGAAAAAAAGGCCGTCCGCCCTTGGCGGATGGCCTTTATATATCAATTTTGTTTCAGAAGCGGATAAAGATTCGGCTCTTTAGATTTCCATGATCTCCTTTTCCTTGGCCGCTACCAGATCATCGGTCTTTTTGACATAGGTATCGGTGAGATCCTGGATTTCTTTTTCTCCCCGCTTAAGATCATCCTTGGTCAATTCCTTGCTTTTTTCCATCTTTTTCATCCGCTCATTGGCGTCACGGCGCAGATTGCGCAGGGCGATCTTGGCTTCCTCCCCCATCTTTTTAACCGTTTTAGCCATTTCCCGGCGCCGCTCCTCGGTCAGAGGAGGGATGGCGATGCGGATGATCTGGCCATCGCTGTCGGGATTGAGGCCAAGATCCGATTTGAGAATCGCTTTCTCGATGTCGCCGATAAGTTTTTTCTCCCAAGGCTGGATGGTGATCAGGCGCGGTTCGGGAGCGGCCAGCGTTCCCACCTGATTGATGGGCGTCGGTGTGCCGTAATAATCGACCATGATGTCTTCCAGAAGGGTGACGGAAGCACGCCCGGTACGAACCTTGCCGAAATCCTTTTTGAGGGCCTCGAGGGTCTTTTCCATCCCCGCCAGACATTTCTGCTTAGCATCCGAGAACATAGCTTTCAATCTCCTTTGACAATGGTACCGATTTCCGCCCCGCAAACCACCTTTTTGATATTGCCCCGCTGGGTCAGGTCAAAAACGATGATGGGCAGGCCGTGATCCATGCACAGGGAGGTCGCCGTGGCATCCATGATCTGCAGTCCCAGCCGCAAAACCTCCAGGTAGGTCAACCGGGAAAAGCGGGTGGCGCTTTTATCCTTGCGCGGATCCGCGCTGTAGACGCCATCCACCTTGGTGGCCTTGAGAATCACCTCGGCGCCGATTTCCATGGCGCGCAGGCTGGCGGCCGTGTCTGTGGTAAAATAGGGATTGCCGGTGCCGGCGGCGAAAATGACCACCCGCCCCTTTTCCAGATGGCGAACGGCGCGACGGCGGATGTAGGGTTCGGCCACCGCCTGCATCCCCAGGGCCGTCTGCACCCGGGTCACCACTCCCAGCTTTTCCAGGGCATCCTGCATCGCCAGGCTGTTCATGACGGTGGCCAGCATGCCGAGATAATCGGCGCTGGCCCGGTCCATTCCTTTGGAGGAGGCGGCTACACCGCGGAAGATGTTGCCGCCGCCGATAACCAGGGCCACCTGGACATGAAGATCGACTACCTCTTTGATCTCGGCGGCCAGACTGCAGATCACATCCGGATCGATGCCGTAGCCCAGGTCCCCGGCCAAGGCCTCGCCGCTCA
>JAAYDE010000094.1 GCA_012729375.1 Deltaproteobacteria bacterium
AGAGAAACGGCGCTGACACCAGCGCTTTTATTTTGCTTTCCCGGGAAAACAGTGGAAAAACAATCATGCCCAAGCGAACCGACATTGACAAGATCCTGATCATCGGCGCCGGCCCGATCATTATCGGTCAGGCCTGCGAATTCGACTATTCCGGAACCCAGGCCTGCAAGGCCCTGCGCCAGGAAGGGTACAAGGTCATCCTGCTCAATTCCAATCCGGCGACCATCATGACCGATCCCGATTTCGCCGACCGTACCTATATCGAACCGGTCACCCCCGAGGTTCTCGCCCGAGTCATCGAAAAGGAGCGCCCCGACGCCCTCTTGCCCACCCTCGGCGGGCAGACGGCTCTCAACACCGCCGTGGCGGTGGCCAGGCAGGGCATCCTCGACAGGTACGGAGTGGAGCTCATCGGCGCCAAGCTGGCGGCGATCGAAAAGGCCGAGGACCGCACCCTTTTCAAGCGGGCCATGGAGAAAATCGGCCTGGCGGTACCCCGCTCCGGTCTCGCCCACAACCTTCGGGAAGCCCAGGAAGTCATCGAATACGTCGGTTTTCCGGCGATCATTCGGCCGTCCTTTACCCTTGGTGGAACGGGCGGGGGCATCGCCTACAACCGCGAGGAGTATCAGCTCATGGCCCAGGCCGGCATTGACGCCTCGCCCAGCAACGAGATCCTGGTTGAGGAGTCGGTGATCGGCTGGAAGGAATTCGAGCTCGAGGTGATGCGCGATACGGCCGACAACGTGGTCATCATCTGCTCCATCGAAAACCTCGACCCCATGGGCGTCCACACCGGGGATTCCATCACCGTCGCTCCGATCCAGACGCTGACCGACAAGGAATATCAACTGATGCGCGACGCGGCGATCAAGGTCATCCGCGAGATCGGCGTCGACACGGGAGGTTCCAACATCCAGTTCGCCGTCAACCCCCGGGACGGACGGATGACGGTCATCGAGATGAATCCCCGGGTGTCCCGCTCTTCCGCTCTGGCCTCCAAGGCCACCGGCTTCCCCATCGCCAAGATCGCCGCCAAGCTGGCCGTGGGCTTTACCCTGGACGAAATCCCCAACGACATCACCCGCGAGACCTTTGCTTCCTTCGAGCCAACCATCGACTATGTGGTCACTAAAATCCCCCGCTTCACCTTCGAAAAATTCCCCCAGGCCGATGCCACCCTCACCACCCAGATGAAGTCGGTGGGGGAGGTCATGGCCATGGGACGCACCTTTAAGGAAAGCCTGCAGAAAGCCATCCGCTCCCTGGAAATCGGCTCCGCCGGTTTCGAAAGCCGCCTTTTTCCTTCCCCGGAACTGCCCCGCCAGGTTCTCGACGATACCCAGTGGAAGGTGCTCCGGGAAAAGCTGCGGATTCCCAACTGGGAACGGCTCTGGTACCTGGGAGACGCCTTCCGCGCCGGCATGGGCATCGAGGAAGCCTACGGGCTGACCGCCATCGATCCCTGGTTTCTCTGCCATATCCGCCAGATCATCGCCATGGAGGATCGATTGATCGAGGCTCGCTCCCTCTTCGACAGCCATGGAAAGGGATGGCCGGAGGTTCTCCTTGAGGCCAAGAAATCCGGTTTTTCCGATGGGCGGCTTGCCGAACTTGTTGGCAAAGAGGAAGAAAAGATCCGCGCCTGGCGGGAAGATCTGGGCATCCGCCCGGTATTCAAGAGGGTCGACACCTGCGGCGGGGAATTCGAGGCGCACACCCCCTATCTCTATTCCACCTATGAAAGCGAGTGTGAAGCCGAGCCCACCAGCCGCAAAAAGATCATGATCCTGGGGAGCGGCCCGAACCGCATCGGCCAGGGGATCGAATTCGATTATTGCTGCGTGCACGCCACCTTTGCGTTGAAGGAAGAGGGCTACGAAACGATCATGGTCAACTGTAATCCGGAGACGGTCTCCACCGACTACGACACGGCCGACCGGCTCTATTTCGAACCTCTCACCCTGGAGGACGTGCTGGAGATCGTTCACCTGGAAAAACCCCAGGGGGTCATCGTCCAGTTCGGCGGCCAGACCCCGTTGAAACTGGCCAATGCCCTGGAAAGAGCTGGGGTGCCGATCATCGGCACCGCTCCGGACGCCATCGACAGGGCCGAGGACCGGGAGCGTTTTCAGGCCCTCCTGCACAAACTTGAGCTGCGCCAACCTGAAAACGGCATCGCCCGCAATCCCCAAGAAGCGGAACAAGCGGCCGCTCGCATCGGCTTCCCGGTGATGGTGCGACCCTCCTACGTACTTGGCGGCCGCGCCATGGAAATCGTCTATTCCCCGGAACAACTCCGCACCTACATGGGCAGCGCGGTCCAGGTTTCCGCAGGGCACCCGGTCCTCATCGACAAGTATTTGCAATCGGCCATTGAAATGGATGTGGACGCCCTCTGCGACGGGAGCGAGGTCATCATCGGCGGCATCATGCAGCACATCGAGGAAGCCGGCATCCACTCGGGCGATTCGGCCTGCTCCCTGCCGCCCTATAACCTGGACCCGGCCATCGGCGACGAGATCCGCCGGCAGACGGCCCTGCTGGCCCTGGAGCTGAATGTCATCGGCCTGATGAATGTCCAGTTCGCCGTCCAGGGAAAAACCCTTTATATCCTCGAAGTAAACCCCAGGGCGAGCCGCACCGTTCCCTTTGTGGCCAAGGCTACCGGGCGGCCGTTGGCCAAAATCGCCGCCAGGCTGATGACGGGGCGAAGCCTCCGCGAACTGGGTCTGGTCGCGGAGCTGATTCCCCGGCACATGGCGGTCAAGGAGGCCATTTTTCCCTTTATCAAGTTTCCCGGCGTCGACACCCTCCTCGGCCCGGAGATGAAATCGACGGGCGAGGTCATGGGCATTGACGAGGATTTCGGCAAGGCTTTCGCCAAAGCGCAACTCGGGGTCGGCGTCCGCCTTCCCCAGGAAGGCACGGTTTTTGTCAGCGTCAAGGACGAGGACAAGCCGATGGTCCTGGCACCCGCCCGACATCTCTCGGAGATGGGCTTTCAAATCATCGCCACCCGCGGCACCGCGTCCTTCCTTGAACAAAACGGCGTCCCCGCCCAAACGGTCCACCGCGTATCGGAGGGGCGACCCCATATCGTCGATGCCATCAAAAACGGCGAGGTGGCCATGGTTTTCAATACCACTTTCGGCCCGCGCTCGGTTAGGGACTCTTTTTCCATCCGCAGAACGACCCTGGTTTACAATGTCGCCTATTACACCACCGTCGCCGGAATGTTCGCGGCGGTGGCCGGCATTGCCGCCCTGCGGAAAGAAAGCCTTGACGTAAAACCCCTTCAAGAGTATGATTTCAGCCGTCCTGTTTGAATCTCTCAAGGTTGCGACAGGATATTTTTTTTATTCATCATCAAAACGCCGGGCGGGGAAACCCGCCCCATCCATTTTCAGGAGAGGAAAAAATGGATGATTTCATCCCTATGACCCAGGAAGGCTATCAGCGCCTTCAGGAAGAGTTGAAAAGATTGATTCGGGTGGAACGCCCCAATGCCGTCCAGGCCATCGCCGAGGCCCGGGGCCATGGCGACCTTTCGGAAAACGCCGAATACGAGGCTGCCAAAGACCACCAGAGCTTTGTGGAGGGAAGGATCAAGGAGCTTAGCGCCAAGATATCCCGTGCTCAGGTCATCAATCCCGCCGAATACAAAAATTCGGAAAAAGTGGTTTTCGGGGCCAAGGTCACCCTCTTCGATGTACAGGCCGATAATGAAGTAACCTACCAGTTGGTTGGTGAGGATGAGGCCGATCTCAGGGAAGGGAAAATTTCGGTAACCTCCCCGGTGGGCCGGGCCCTGATCGGCCATCTTCTGGACGACGAGGTCCATATCGAGGTTCCGTCGGGCACCCGTATTTACGAAATCGTCGATATAAATTACGAATAAACGATTCGCCCATACTACCTGGCAGCGGATGGGCGATTTTGCGGCGATCCAAATTTTTTCAAAAAAGGGGAGGGCGGATGTCACCATCCCTTTCCAGGAGCAATCCTGACCTTTCATCACTACCGATGGAATCGATCCCGGGAGTCGGCCCCCAGATCCAACGCAAACTTGCCAAACTGGGTGTCCGTTCCGTGGAGGATGCCCTTTATTTTCTCCCTTCCCGATATGAGGATCGCCGCGCCATAAGTCTCCTTGGCAGCTTGCGTCAGGGAGAAAAGGCGGTTTTCAAAGGGAAAGTACTGGCCAGTGGGGAGAGCGTCAACCCCCGCACCCGGAAAAAGATTTTTCATGTTGTGGTGGGTGACGGCAGCGGCAAGATCGATCTGAAATGGTTCCACTACCGCCGTCAGTGGCTGGAAAAGGAGTTCGTCATCGGCCGCCGCCTCCTTTTCTACGGAGAGATCAAGATTTTCGGCGGCCTGCAGCAAATCGACCACCCGGAATATGAATTTTTTCCGAATGCCGATGATGCCGATGAAAATTTTTCATCCGATCCGGACGAAGCTCTTTTTTGGGGCGCAATTCTGCCGGTTTACCCCCTGACCGAGGGTTTGATTCAAAAGACGGTCCGCCGCATCTGGAAAAAATTAGTGGCGAAATATGCCCCTTGCGTTGCCCACAACATTCCGGAGGAGATCCTCCACCGCCTGCGACTTCCCCCCCTGGCAAAGGCTTTCCGGCAGGTCCATTTCCCCGAAACCACCCCCGACGAGCAATCACCTCCTAATCCTGAAAACACCCTTCTCGAGGCTCGGAAAAGTATCATTTTTGACGAATTTTTCTATCTGGAACTGGGCCTGGCTCTGAAAAAAAGGAATCTTCACCAGGTTACGGGCAACGCTTTCCAGGTAACCCACCTTTACACCAAGCCCCTGGCTCAAAAACTTCCCTATCGTTTGACCCCGGCCCAGCGCCGGGTCCTGGGTGAAATTAAACAGGACCTGATGGCCCCATACCCGATGAACCGCCTTCTCCAGGGGGATGTGGGCAGCGGCAAGACCATCGTGGCTCTGATGGCGGCCCTCATCGCCATCGAAAACCACTTCCAGACGGCGGTCCTGGCGCCGACGGAAATACTCGCCGAGCAGCACTTTCTCCAGTTTCACCGCTATCTGGACGAGTTGGGTTTGGTAGCGGCACTGCTCACCGGATCCACAGGAAAAAAGGAAAGGGAAACCATCCTCGACGACTTGTCTGCCGGCAGAATCCATCTCCTGGTCGGAACCCATGCCATCCTGGAAGAAAAGGTGGACTTTGCCAAGCTGGGCCTGGCGATCATCGATGAACAGCACCGTTTCGGGGTAATGCAAAGGGGAGGGCTGCGCAACAAAGGAAAACATCCGGACATCCTGGTGATGACGGCAACGCCGATTCCCCGGTCCCTGTTCATGACCGCCTATGGAGACCTGTCCCTTTCCGTCATAGACGAACTGCCACCGGGAAGAAAACCAATAAAAACAATTGTTTTTACCGAAGAAAAACGGGATTTCGCCTACCGTCTGGTGGCCGAGGAGTTGACCAAGGGCCGCCAGGCTTTCGTCGTCTATCCGCTGATCGAGGAATCAGCAAACCTGGACCTGCAAGCGGCGGAAAAAGATTTCGACCGGCTGATAAATGAAGTTTTTCCAACCTTTCGGGCAGGGTTGCTCCATGGGCGCTTGAAACCGGCGGAAAAAGAAAAGATCATGGAACGGTTCAGGGATCGGCAAATCGATATCCTCGCGGCAACGACGGTGGTCGAGGTGGGCATTGACATTCCCAACGCCACGGTGATGATGGTGGAAAACGCCGATCGCTTCGGGCTGTCGCAACTCCATCAGCTGCGCGGGCGCGTCGGCCGCGGCCGGCAGGAAAGCACCTGCATTCTGATTGCCTCCCGGTCCATCAGCGGCGACGGCCGGGAACGCCTGCGGGTCATGAAGGGAACAACGAACGGCTTTAAAATCGCTGAAGCGGACCTGCGGTTGCGCGGCCCCGGGGAACTGCTGGGAACACGCCAGCATGGCCTGGTGGATTTCCGCGTGGCCAATATTCTTCGCGATCAGGAAATTTTGACCCTGGCCCGGAAGGAGGCTTTCCAGGTTGCCGGGCGTGCCGACTTCTTCACCGCGGACGAGTTGGCGGAGACCCGCAGAACCCTGCTGCAACGCTGGGGGAGCCGGCTGGAGCTGGCAACCATCGGCTGAACCGGGCTCGCTGTTTCATGTCTGTAAGTTTACATAATATATATTATACGACGTTTTATATGGATTTAAAAAAGGGAGTCGTTGCCGTTTGGAATAGCTCTTTTCTGTATTGGGGAGGCGGAAACGCCGGGAAGAAATCCACAGGGCTCCCCTGCCGCCAGGAAGACGGTTTGGGGAAAAGGATTCGTTTTTTAGAGGAAGGATACTACCAGTTTCTCACCGGGCCGGTGTCGATATGAACAAATCCTGAACGGGGATAATAGCCGACACCTCCTTGGCCATATCGCAAAGCCACCTTACGCAAATTGGCAAGGCTAACCCCTTCGATGCGGACATCGAAGGCTTTGCCCTCCATGTGGTAGCTTCTTTTGGCGACACTGTGCCCGCTTTTTCGTAATTGCGCGTTGGTTTCAGGAGATCGGTATCCGCAAATGAGGATGATTTTTGAATGTTTCAGGGGGAAACTCTGGTTGATGTCAAAAAGCATATCCAAAAGTTTTCTATCGATGGATGCTATCTTGTCGTTGCGGACATCCCGGCAAAAGCGGTTGATTTCCTTTATTTCGGTCGGCAGATAAGAACCATTTCTCCAGAAGGGTATTTCTTTTAGGATCTCGCCGGTATTGGGGCTGTAAAGGGTCAGGGTTTTTTCTTTGGGGATTTTTTTCCTCACTACCTTGGCCAGGGCTTGTCCGGGAAATGCCATGACGGCAGCGCCTGATAAACAGATTTTCAGAAAATCCCTCCTGCAAGTTTTGGCCGCTTCCCACAATTCCATTTTTCCGGAATCCTCCCATTTCTTATGAAAATAATGGAACTTACCTCATTCCGGCTTTTGCCAGGCTCAATTTTTCAGTGTCTCCTCCCCCCTTCCAAAATAAAAGCATGGTGAAAATATAAGAAGTCAGAAAAAAAAGACAAGAAAAAAAATCACGGCGGACATACCTTGGACAAGGTTTAAACCGGTTTATTCATGGATTCTTCTGCTAGAACCGGCGATGGCAAGCCATCTCACGCCTTGTAAGCCTCTTGCGAGTTAAGAGTTTTACAAAAAAATTGGTTTTTTAAGAAAAAAATCTTTTTCATGTTAAGCTTTTTTTCGTAACGAGCGGGACAAAGGGGTCTAGGGGTCATGCACCCGTTCTGAGAAAAATTTTCGTCATCAAAAATCGCTATCGATTTCGTCCCAATGCCCCATGTTCGCTGCCCAGAATTGAACCCAATTGTTTCATTGGCAGTCGCTTAGGACTGCAAAATTCACACCTGAAATAAAGGAGTCATGGCAATGGCAACGGGTACGGTGAAGTGGTTCAACAATGCGAAGGGTTTTGGGTTTATCCAGCAGGATAACGGTCCGGATGTTTTTGTTCACTTTTCTGCCATCAAAGGGGATGGTTTTAAAACCCTGGAAGAAGGGCAGCGGGTCAGCTTCGATGTCGAACAGGGGGAAAAAGGTCCGGCCGCGGCCAACGTTTTGAAAATCTGAAGCTCCCCCTCCCCTGGCTTTTTTGGAAACTCCACCTTGTTGGTGGAGTTTTTTTATTCCCGCCAAGTCATTTCAGACCCGCTTCAGCCAGCTTCTCTTCGATGTTGTTTTTTACCCATTCGGGGTCCCACCACTCAATAGGATCCACCGGAGTGCCCGAAACCAGCATCCCGAAATGGAGGTGGTCGCCGCCCGCCATGCCGGTGGCGCCGGAAAGGCCGATCACCGCATCCTGGGCCACATCCTGCCCTTCCGTCACGTCAATGCGGCTGAGATGGCCGTAAAGACTTTGCAGACCCAAACCATGGTCGATGATCACACATTCTCCATAAATTCCATAGAACCCGGTGAATATCACCCGCCCATGGTTGGCCGCCTTGATTGGGGCCTGAGCGAAGGAGGCGATGTCCACACCAAGGTGGGTTTGGCTGTCTATCTGTTTTCCCCGATGAAAATAGGATCTCCGGTCGCCGAAGGTTGCCATGGTTTTTCCCGGCTGTCTCGAAAAGGCCCCGACAAAAAGCGCCGATGGCGCCGTATTCCGTCCATGACGATAAAGTTCCTCTTCGTTTTTCACCCGCAACTCTTTGTTAACTTTGAGAAAAATATCCAACGGCGTAGCAGCATCAGGAACCTCGTTCCGGAACTGGGGCATTTTGGCGTTGAGAAACTGGTCACTGATGTTGAGACGATCCTGGCGGAACCTGCCGCTTCGGGCATAATAGTAAAAGCCTGCTTCGCTCCTGTTGCCGGCGACATCTTCAGCAAAAATCATGGGTTTGAAGACACCCTTGTCCAGATCATGGGGAAAGGGAAAAAGACACAGATATGTGCCGGAAGGTTGTAGAAATGCCGGAAACATCAGGTTGCCGATCTTAATCCCTGTCGTCGACGGACTTTCGGAAAGGGAATAGGCCACCATGGCGCTCCCCCCCTGGCGGATATTATGGGTTCTGCCCAGAACGGATATGGCCGGAGGGGTTTTATCAAAGGTTAACGGAAGGTCGGCGTGGAGGGCATTGGCAAACAGAAAGGCGCCATCCTTGGCTGAAAGGCGCAGGGTAAAATCTCCTTCCACTATCTTTGCAGCATCGAGGGTGAAGGTTTCAGCGATCCGCCGGGGCCGGTCAGGGTATTGCTTTGAGAGGATGGGAAATTCTTTGTCTTTTTGAATCAGGACGATGTCGAGAGAACGAAGGCCAGATCTTTCATCCTGCAGATCGACGGTCACAGGTCGCTGGGAAACGGTCGCTGAATCCGGCGATATTTTCAATTCCGGTTTTTCCTTGTCGCGAAAAATGAAAAAAAAGATACCTCCGCCAACGATGGCGATGGCGAGAATTAAATATATTTTTCCAATGATCCGCATCCTAGGCATTCTTTGCCGCTCCTTGATTTTATATAAAGATTGGGCTGGGCAGAAAAACGCAAACGATTTCTTGAGGAATAGACCCGGTGTAAAGAGGTTTCAATCTGATTAAAAAGTAATTATTCTCGAGGCACGGTAAAGCCTTTTTGGTATTTGGAAAGGTACACCATAAGAAATTTGGCACCGATTGGCAACCCTCGCGGCAAAAAGATTCATGCGCCGGAGATTTTGCTTGACGAAAATCCCTTTCACCCCCCTGAAGGGACCTGCCCGATTCTTCTACAAAACCCTGAAAAGTTCACTAATTATTTGTTTTCTTTTGAACTTTTTTGCTCTTGACAGGTACAGCCATGGTCTGTTATCAATAACTCTGCTTTTGCCGGTTTGCTTCAGCGAAGGCCCCGTCGCCAAGTGGTAAGGCAGAGGTCTGCAAAACCTCCATCACCCGTTCAAATCGGGTCGGGGCCTCCAAAATTTCATCCCTCCTCAAAGCAGCTCACAGTGCCATTCCAGTCAGGCTTGGCTGGCTTTTCGTTTTTCCGTCGCCAATGGCCGAATTCACCTTTCCCGTTCTTCTCCTACTTGGTTTCATCGGCTGCTTCGCCGGATTTCTCGCCGGTCTTCTCGGCCTCGGCGGCGGCATCATATATATTCCTATGTTTTTATGGGCCTTTGGCGTTTTCAAAGTGGCCCCTGAAGTCATCGTCCATGTCGCCTTCGGAACCAGCCTCGGCATCATTTTGCCTACCGCCGTCAGCAGTTCCCTGGTCCATCTTCGCAATGGCCACCTCCATCTTGACCAGCTCGCCCGCCTTGCCGCCGGCAGCGCCATCGGCGCACTTTTAGGCGCCAAACTGGCCTCCCTGACTCCTGGTATCTGGCTCAAAGCCCTGTTCGGTCTGATGTTGTTGGCCATCGCCCTGAGGATTTTTTTCTCCCATCCCCGTTTCCCGGAAAAAAACGAGGAAAAAGTCACTTCCACCCGTCTGGTTTGCGTCGGTTTCGCCGGCGGATGCTTCGCCGCCTTTTTCGGCGTAAGCGGTGCCGTGGTGGTCCTGCCGCTTCTTCTCTTGGGATTAAGGCAGCCGATGCACACCGCCATCGCCAGTTCCAGCGCCCTGATGGTCATATCCTGTTTCGTGGGGACTACGGCCTACATGTTCCACGGCTGGGGAAACATCGCCCTCCCCTCTTTTTCCGTCGGCTTCGTCAATCTTCTCGTCGTCGCGGTCTGTGCTCCGTCCACGACCCTGTTCGCCCGTTTCGGCGCCCATGTTGCGCACCGCTTCAGCCATGATAGGCTGGTTAGGATATTTGCCGTGGTTTTGATCGTTGTCGGATTGCGCATGGTTGGATCGATTTTTTTCCATTCCTGAGCGCACTCGAAGGTTCGTGGAGTCGACTATGAAAAGACATCCCGTCGTTGCCGGACGGTTTTATCCGAATGACCCCCGAGAGCTGCAATCCCAACTGGATCTCTTTCTTGCCCGGGGCGCTGAGCCCAGGGACGCTTTTGGACTCATTGCTCCCCATGCCGGCTATGTCTATTCCGGGGCCATTGCCGGGGAAACCTTCGCCCGGGTGAACATTCCGGAAAGGGTGGTCCTCCTCGGCCCCAATCATACCGGGAACGGTCGCTCTTGGGCGGTCTATTCCGCGGGAAGCTGGCTGACGCCGCTGGGGGAGTGCCCCATCGACGAAAACCTGGCCGCTTTGATTCTCGCCGAATGCCCGGGCACCCAGGCCGATGAACAGGCCCATCGCTTCGAGCATTCCCTGGAGGTCCAGATCCCCTTTGTCCAGAGATTGGCCCCGCAAGCGCAGATCGTTCCCATCTGCCTCGGCGGCGGAACCCTGGCGGAACTCCTTTTGCTGGGGAAAAGCCTTGGCGCCATTCTGGCCTCCTACCCCCGCAAAACCCTGATAGTCGCCAGTTCCGACATGACCCACTACGAGCCGGGGGAGGTTGCCGAGAAAAAGGACCGCAAAGCTATCGAACAGATTCTGAAACTCGACGCGGCGGAACTTTTCGGGACCGTCCGCGCCGACAGAATCTCCATGTGCGGGGTTCTTCCGGTAACCGTCATGCTGGCCGCGGTACGGGAAATGGGGGCGACAAAAGGCACTCTGGTTCATTACGGCAGTTCCGGGGACATCACCCATGACTGGACCGAAGTGGTGGGTTATGCCGGGGTCATCATCGAATAATGTCTTGCCCGGCGGCGGTCATTGCAGTATAAAAACGCCGTCGCCGCCACGGGCGACCTCGTTTTTATACGCTAACGGAGCAGGAAATGTCCAAAGTACGTGTTCGTTTCGCGCCCAGTCCCACCGGTTATCTGCACATCGGCGGGGCGCGCACCGCCCTTTTCAATTTTCTTTTCGCCCGCCGCCACCAGGGCACTTTCGTCCTGCGCATCGAGGACACAGACACCGTCCGTTCCACCCAGGAATCGGTGGATGAAATTCTTAAGGCGATGCGCTGGCTCGGCCTTTCCTGGGATGAAGGGCCGTTCTACCAGAGCGGGCGTTTTCCCCTTTACAAGGAGAAGGTTCAGCAGCTTCTCCGCCAAGGAAAGGCCTACCGCTGCTACTGCACCCCGGAAGAGCTGGAGCAGAAGCGGGAACAGGCCATGGCCGAAGGGAGAAAGCCCAAATACGACGGCACCTGCCGCAACCTCAAAGAGTCCCGGGAAGAAAAACCGTACGTGGTTCGCTTCCGCTCCCCGGAAAGCGGCGTGACCACTTTCGAGGATCTGATCAAGGGAGCGATTTCTTTCCACAACGACGAACTGGACGACATCATCATCCAGCGCACCGACGGGACGCCGACCTACAACTTCGTGGTCGTCGTCGATGACGTCGAGATGGGCATCACCCATGTCATCCGCGGTGATGACCATGTCAACAACACGCCCCGGCAGATCCACATGTACGAGGCCCTGGGCGCCGCTCTGCCCGCCTTCGCCCATGTGCCGATGATCCTCGGCGCCGACAAAACCCGCCTCTCCAAGAGGCACGGCGCCACCTCGGTTATGGCCTACGAAGAGATGGGCTACCTTCCCGAGGCCCTGGTCAATTACCTGGTGCGCCTCGGCTGGTCCCACGGGGATCAGGAAATCTTTTCCCTCGAGGAACTGATCGAAAAATTCTCCCTGGAAAACGTCGGCCGTTCCGCCGGCGTTTTCAACCCTGAAAAACTCCTCTGGCTCAACTCCCATTACATCAAAAACGGTGATTCCCGCCGTCTCGGGGGACTTCTGCAGCGCCATCTGGAAAGGATGGGATTGGCCGTGCCCCGGCCGGAGGTCCTGCCCGACGTTGTGGTGCTTTTTCGGGAGCGGGACAAAACCCTGGAGGAGATGGCGAAAAACGCCGCTTTCCTGTTCCGGGACAAACCCGAACTGGATGAAGCGGCGGCAGAGAAATTCCTGGTTGCGGCCAATCGGGGTCTTCTGGAAGCGATCATCCTCCATTTGGAGCGATGCGACCCCTTTACCCACGATGCCCTGGAAGATTGCATCGGCCGGGTCATGGCCGAGACGGGACTGAAGATGGGCAAGGTGGCCCAGCCGGTCCGGGTGGCCGTCACCGGCGGCACGGTCAGCCCCAGCGTCTTCGCCATACTGCCCATCCTCGGCCGCGAGGAAACCCTGAAAAGGTTGCGCGCCGCCCTCGCCATGATCAAATAAACCGGCATCGGCAACGAAAAAACCCCGGCCAGCGGGGTTTTTTCGTTGCCGGACGGGATTGTCGCGGCGCTTCAAACCCTGGATATGAAGCGGCCGTCGCGGGTATCCACCTTGACCTTTTCCCCCGCTTCCAGATAGGAAGGGACCTGCAGCCGCATGCCCGTTTCCAGAACCGCTTCCTTGGTCTGGGCGGTAGCGGTGGCGTGCTTGATGACCGGTGCCGTTTCCGCCACTTCCAGCTCCACCACCAGCGGCAGTTCGATACTGACCACATCGCCCTGAAAAAAACCCAGCTGGACCTCCATCCCTTCGCGAAGGTAGCCCTGAATGGGGGCCATTCTGTCGGCGCCGATCTCATACTGTTCGTAGCTGGTGAGGTCCATGAAGACTCCCTCCTCGGCCGACAGGTAAAGAAATTGCCCCTTGCGCTTTTCAAAATCCGCCTCGTCGATCCGCTCCCCTCCCTTGAAGGCCTTTTCCAGAACCTGGCCGGTCAGCAGGTTGCGGTATTTGGTCTTGAAAAGGGTGTTGCCCCCTCGCGCCGAAGGGGATTGGGAGGTCACCTCGAGAACCAGACAGGGAGCCTTGTCGATCTGGATGATCAGACCCCGTTTCAAATCGGCGGTAGTCGCCATGGTATCGTCTCCTTGGGAAAAGGCCATTTGCCAAAAAATGGTGGCAATCTACCATAAAGGAAAAGGGAAGAAAAGATGGCCCGGCGTCAGGGGCCGGCGGGGACGATCTCAAACAGGGTGATCTCCGGCGGCGAGGCGATGCGCATGGGCGGCCCCCAGGTGCCGGTGCCGCGGCTGGCATAAAGGAAGGCGCCTCCGGGGAGCTCGTAGAGGCCGTCTTGCATTGGATATTCCAGCGCGGTGAAAAAATTGAAGGGAAACATCTGTCCGCGATGGGCATGGCCGGAAAGCTGCAGATCGAACAATCCGGCGGCTTTTTCGTTGAAGCGCGGGCGATGCTTGAGCAGGATCGTGAAGCGGCCGTTCAGCGGCGTCTCGGCGATCATCCTTTCATCAATGGAGGGGCGTCCCACCGGGTCGTCGAGCCCCGCCACCGCCAGTAATTCGGTGACGATTTGCACCCGGTTGTGAAGGACGACAAACCCGCTGCGCTGAAAGAAATCAAGAGCTTGACTTAATCCGGCGTAATATTCGTGATTGCCGGTGACGGCGAATTTTCCCAAGGGCGGATCGATATCTAGCCAAAGGGATGAAAGGCCGTCGAGATGACTGATCTGGGCGTCGACGATGTCGCCCGTGGCGACCACCATATCGGGGGCGAGTTCCTTGAGACGGGCGGTAATCGGCGCCAGGGCTTCCTCCCGGTGGATCAACCCCAGATGAAGATCGGATACCTGAGCGATGGTCAACGTCCTGGAGCCCGGGGGGATTTTGGCCGAAGCAATGCGGATTCGCTCCACTCTCAGGTCCGTTGCTTCATGGAAGCCGTAGAAAACCGCCGCAACCACGACCGCCATCACCAGGGCGGCGCTCACCGCTCCGTGCAGGGACAGACAGGGCCATGAGGGAAATCCCCAGCGCGCCAGGCGGATCAGCAATTCCCAGCAGCCGAGCAGAGCAAAGGCGACGAAAGCGAGAAAAATCAGCCCCATCCAGCTGAAGCCGACCCAGGCCAGGGCGCGGGCCGTCAATTGCCACCCTTCCCTTTCCAGAAAACGGATGGAAAGGGGCGTCAGGACCATGGCCCCCATCCACAGCCAGGTGAGGGTGGGCAAGGCGGAATGACCTTTCAGCAGAGGATGGATCCCCCAGAAAACCACCCCGTGCATGGACAGATAGATAAGGATAAAAATGATGAAAAACAGCCTCATAGGATAATATTCCTAGTTTTTTTATTAACTTTTTGGAAAGAGGGTGCCACCGCCAAATCGCCATAGCCTGTACCCGTTGCCGGGCACGCTGAAATTGTCATCCGGACAATCACCCTGGGTTCCATAAAACCGCCAAAGTGATATTATATCGGGTCGGCTGGTGGAGGATAGAACGGTTCACATATTTTTTCCGAAAGGGATTGCCGCAATGGATTATTATCAACAGGAAATTGCTGATGTTTACGCCTCCCTGGAAACCTCTTCCGCCGGTCTCGGTCCGGAGGAGGCCGCCCGCCGCCTGGAAGTCCATGGACCCAATCAGTTGGCGACCCATTCCGAAATCAGCCTTTTGGCTATCTTCATCAACCAATTCAAAAGCTTCATCATCTACATCCTACTCTTCGCGGTTCTTTTCTCCCTCCTTATCGGCGAATATATCGACACTCTCATCATTCTCGCCATTCTTATCGCCAACGCCCTGATCGGCTTCTTCCAGGAACTGAGCGCCAACCGTTCCCTGGAAGCCCTTAAAAAACTGAGTACCCTTCAGGCGACGGTGGTCCGCGCAGGAAGCAAACGCCTGGTCGACGCCAAGTATCTGGTTCCGGGAGACGTCGTTTACCTCGAGGCGGGCGACAAAGTGCCCGCCGACGCCCGCCTCCTGGAGGCGGTCCATCTCAAGGTGGAAGAGTCGGCCCTGACCGGCGAAAGCGTGCCGGTCGATAAAACAACCCAGGCCATCGCCGGCCGGGTCACCCTGGGGGACCGGCGCAATATGCTTTTTTCCTCCACGGCCGTGGCCACAGGCCATGCCCTGGCCCTGGTCACCGCAACCGGCATGGCAACCGAGCTGGGCAAAATCGCCAGTCTGATCAAGGAAGCCAAAGAGGAAATGACCCCCCTGCAAAGGCGCCTCGACCGCTTCGGCAAAAAGCTCGGCTACGTCATCATCCTCATCTGCCTGGTCATCTTCGGCCTCTCCATGACCAAGGAATACCTGGCCGGCACCATCTCCCTGGAGTCGCTGACCGCCTTTGGGTTCATCGCCATAAGCCTGGCGGTGGCCGCCGTCCCCACCGCCCTGCCCGCGGTGGTGACCATCGCCCTCAGTATTGGCGTGAAACGCCTTCTGCAGAAAAAAGCCCTGGTGCGCAATCTCTCTTCCGTGGAAACCCTCGGCAGCTGCGACGTCATCTGCACCGACAAGACGGGCACCCTGACCGAAAATCAGATGACCGTCCGTCATGCCTGGACCCTCGACGGCGAGGCTTCCCTGTCGGGAACGGGTTACGAACCCGAGGGCGCGGTTTCCGGAACGGTGGCACCGCTACTTTTCCGCTGCGGGTTGCTTTGCAACAATGCCAATCTTTTCGAGGAAGAAGGAACCTGGAAGATTTCCGGCGACCCCACGGAAGGCGCTCTGCTGGCCAGCGCCGCCAAGGCGGGCATCGAAGCCGATGCGGAACGTGTCGACGAGATTCCCTTCGATTCGGAGCGCAAGATGATGACGGTGATGACGGCCGAGGACACAGGTTTCGTCATTTACAGCAAAGGGGCTCTGGACAGCGTTCTCGGGGCCTGTTCCAAGGTTTGGACCGAGGCAGGGGAAATCGAAATGTCCGCCGCCTTGCGGGAAAGGATCGTCCGCCGGAACGCCCTCTACTCCTCCGAGGCGCTGCGCGTTCTCGCCTTCGCCATGAAAAAGACCGACCGGGATGATTTCCGGGAAGAGGGCCTCACCTTCATCGGCCTGCAGGCCATGATCGATCCGCCCCGTCCCGATGTCATCGATTCCATTCAGAAAACCAGAAAAGCCGGCATTCGCGTCATCATGATTACTGGGGATTACGGGGAGACCGCCCAGGCCATCGGCCGGGAGATCGGCATTCTCGGCGGTCTGCTGAGCGGCACGGAATTGGAAAGGATGTCCGAGGAAGAGCTGGTAGAAGCTCTGCAAAAAGACACCAACATCTTTTCGCGGGTGGCGCCGATCCACAAGCAGCGCATTGTCCACGCCTTGCAGGGGATGGGCTACACGGTGGCCATGACCGGCGACGGGGTCAATGACGCCCCGGCCCTGAAAAAGGCCGACATCGGAGTGGCCGTGGGAAGCGGCACGGAGGTGGCCAAGGAAGCGTCCGACTTCGTCCTTCTCGACGACAGTTTCACCCACATCGTCAATGCCATCGAAGAAGGACGGGGCATCTACGACAACATCCAGAAATCCATCATGCTTCTTCTCTCCGGCAACCTGGGGGAAGTGCTGATCATCTTTCTGGCGGTGATCTCGGGAATGAACCTTCCCCTGACCGCCATTCTCCTGCTGTGGATCAACATGGTGACCGACGGCGCTCCAGCCCTGGCCTACAGCGTCGACCCCTACGGACGGGACATCATGCAGCGCCCCCCCAAGCCCCGCGACGAAGGGATCCTGCCCCTGCCCAAGCTGATCCTGCTGCTGGTTCTGGGCAGCCTGGGAACGGCCATCGCCCTGCTTCTGTTCCAATACTTCGGCGGCGGCGGCAGTGCACCTGCGGAAATCATGCGGGCCCAGACCATGGTCTTCAACTTCGTCGTCCTCTATGAAATCATCCTGACCTTTGTCATCCGCCTGGATTACCAGGTCCCCTTCTTCGCCAACAAATGGGTCTGGGGCGCCGCCCTGCTCTGCATCCTCCTCCAGGCGCTGCTCATGTATACTCCGTTGGCCGTCATATTTAAGATCGTTCCCCTGAATCCGCAGGAAATCGGCGCACTGGGAGCGGCAGGAGCCCTCTTCCTCCTCTTCATCCTGGTTTGCCACGGGGTGAAAAAGACGCTGATCCGCCCCCGCTGAGGTCCGTTGGCCAATCCCCGCAAGGGCTCTTACCCCGCTCTTCGCCACCATCGGGGACGATTACCCGCATCCTGACGAATAAAAAAACGCCTGACCGCTTTTCGGCCAGGCGTTTTGATTTTCTCCTCCAATGGTAAATCAGGGTTTGGCCAGTTTTTCCTCGACGCTGCGGATCTTGTCTTCGATGGTCTGCTCCCGGTCCACGCGGGTACCGCATTTGATGATGGTGGAGATGCGCGGCGCGCCCATCTCGTGGACCACTTCATGGCAGCGCTTGATGGCCGCGAAGACCACATCCCACTCGCCCTCGATGTTGGTCCCATAGCCATGGAGCTGGGTTTTGAGGCCGGCCTCCTGCAATACTTTTTCACAAGCGGCGATGTATTTGGATACGGAGATCCCGGCCTGAATCGGCACCACACAAAGATCGACGATCGCTTTCATGATTTTCCTCCTAGCCGCTGCTTATGTTGCGGAAAAAAATTCGGTTATCTGGGAACGATGATGCGGGAATCCTGTTGGCGCTTCAGTTCCTGGGCCTCCTTGACCATTCTTTCCATCTGCATATGAACCGCCTCCGGGAATTTCTCGACGGCCTCCAGCAGATTCCGCGCCTCGATGTCGCACTGCACCGGAATGATATCATTGGTGTTGATGCGAACCTGGGTTTCACCGATGAAAACGGTTTTGCGGTTTTTGTCGGGGCCGCCGTCGGCCCTCACCGGTGTAAGCTGACGGATTCTGCCCACTTTGAAATCCGTATACAGCTCTTCCCGGTAAAGATTGTTCGGGTCCATAGTCATCTGAAGTTTGGTTTTTCCTTCAGTTTCGATCATATTGACAATCTCCTTTTTGGGAAAATCGGGCGACCCTGGGCCGCTTGGTTTGGTGGCATGATACCGGCTTGTCTCGCAAAGTCAAGCCGGTTCCAAAAGTTGCTTCGGCAAGGGCCGCTAAGATAAATCGGGTGGACACCCGCCCAACGGGGATGCCAACACTCCGTTCTGGCGAAGCCCTTCATAAAGAACAATCGCCGCGGCGGAAGAGAGATTCAGGCTGCGCACCGCCGAGGTCAGGATAGGAATGCGGATGGAAAATTCGGGATTCCGGTCGATCAGTTTTCTCGGCAGGCCTTGAGTCTCCTTACCGAAAACGAGAAAATCACCAGCTAAAAAGCATGCCTCCACATAGGCCTTATGAGCCTTTTTGGAGGTGTACCAAAAACGCCCCCGGGGATGGTTTCTTTTCAGTTCGTCGAAGGAACTCCAGCGGTGCAGGGAAACTGCGGGCCAGTAGTCCAGTCCGGCCCGCCGCAGATGCTTGTCGTCCAGGGAAAAACCGAGGGGTTCAATCAGGTGCAGAACGGTTCCCGTGGCGGCGCACAGGCGGGCGATATTCCCCGTATTGGGCGGTATCTCCGGTTCGACAAGAACGATCTGGAAGCAAGGATTGACGGGCATGACCATAGACTTGAAAAAACAGGGGGTGTTGCAAGGTAGCAAAAGTAGGTTCTCTTTGCAACGGGCAACCGTCAAAAAATTAATGGATTTTCACTACTATTTCATCAGCGGGGCAAAAACGGTTCCGGTTGCGGCGCAGGGCAATAAGAAGATAAATTCCTGTTGCATTGTCACCCCATTTTTGTTAAATAATTCCGGCAAGCCGAAGTGGTGGAACTGGTAGACACGCTAGGTTCAGGGTCTAGTGGCCGTAGGGCCGTGGGAGTTCGAGTCTCCCCTTCGGCACCAATAAAAAACAGCGCCGTGATCTCAATGGGATACGGCGCTTTTTTTATGCGTTTTTGTGTCGGTTGCGTTTGTTTCGGTCTCGCCTCCTCCTGTGACTGTTGGTGGGCAAAGGGCAAAGAATCGGGTTGTCTGCCGAGGAACAACCGACTCGGCGCCTTGTCATGAAGAAAATGATTTTCGTTTTTTTTAAAAATTGTTTTGTTTTTCTAATAAAATTTAGTCATAATGCCAGACAAAATTATCGGTTAAACCTCAGCGTTGACTGTTAAAATATCCTTTTTGCTCCATTAAACGACGCAGCCTGTCGCTGCTCTGTATTAAAGTGGCGACTATTGTTGGCACACGGGTCAAAACAGCCCATGGACCGGAAGCGCCGTCAACCCTGTCGATAAATGAGAGTCATGGTTGCAGCCTGTGACGAAACGGTTTATTTGACCAAAAAGGTCAACAGCCTGAAGAATGAAGTGGCAAAGATGGCAGAGGAACTGGCCCGCTACAAGGAATTGTTCCAGGTTCTCGCCGATTGGTCCACCAACTGGATTTTTTGGGAGTCGCCCGCCGGCGAGATTCTCTATGTATCCCCTGCCGCCAGCCGGATTTCCGGTTATTCCACGGAAGAACTCAAAAAACAGGGAAAACATTTCACCACCCTGATTCATCCCGAGGATCAGGCGCTCTGGAGGAAACACCAACGGGAAGCCGGCCGGGGAGAAAGTACCCGCCCCCTTGACGTCCGCATCCTGACCAAAATGGGGGAAACCCGCTGGCTCACCCATTCCTGTCAGCCGGTCCTGGGAGAAAGCGGAAAATTCCTGGGACTTCGCGGCAGCCTGGTTGACATTACGGAACGCAAACAGATCGAAGAACAATTGCGTTTCATGAGCAATCGCGACAGCCTGACCGGCCTTTACAGCCGGGGATTCTTCATGAACGAACTCGATCGTCTCATCAAAGGGCGCATTTTTCCGGTAACCCTGGTGATGGCCGATCTGGACGGGCTCAAGGAGGTAAACGACTCCCTGGGGCATGCGGCGGGGGACGCGTTGATCCGTCAGTCGGCGCGGCTGTTTCAGAAAATCTTCCGCACCGACGACGTGGTCGCCCGCATCGGCGGGGACGAATTCGCCGTGCTCATGCCCGGCATGGCTGAAACGGCGGCAACGCAGATTCTGCATCGATTCCGCCGTCTCGAAGCAGAATACAACCAGGATCGGCAAACTCCGAGAATCGCTTTTTCCATCGGCATGTACACGGCCAACGACCCCAAATCCCTGGCCGCGGCGCTGGAAAGAGCCGATGTCATCATGTATCGGGACAAGGAACAGCGAAAAACAAACGAGACAAAGGAAAGAGAAACGGAAGAAGCCGGCTCTTCCCGAGACCGAGAGCCGCTGCCAAACAACCCCGCATGACCCGGCAGCCAGGGGCACCGGCGGAATTTCCGCCTGTTAAACTCCTTTTTTAGTTTTTAAGAATTCGCCGCCTCGGGAAACGTTCAACCACCGACAACGGGCGGCGCCGTCGATCAGAGAACCCAACCCCTGGAGAATGCTTCCCGGCAGCTCACAGGCCGGGAATGATCGTCTCCTTCTTCCGGTAAACCATTCCC
Organism: Deltaproteobacteria bacterium; assembly: GCA_012729375.1. Lineage (GTDB taxonomy): Bacteria > Desulfobacterota > Desulfuromonadia > Desulfuromonadales > JAAYDE01 > JAAYDE01. The sequence goes on from JAAYDE010000094.1 coordinate 20,734, forward strand.
TGGAACAAAGCGATCGTGTCTCCGTTATCGTCGGTGATGTGAACCGCATAGGAAGCCAATTTGGGGTTTATCGCCTGCTCCCGCGCTTCGGCATAAAGGGTGCCCCGGGTGGGCGCCTTGACAAAGGAGATGCTGTTGTTGATGCCCACGGCCAGAGGGCCATGGGAATTGGAGGCGACGGCGAAAGCGAAATCGGCCAGGGTGAAGATGGCCCCACCCTGAACCGTCTTGGCTCCGTTCAGGTGGTGGGGTTCGATCTTCATCGAGGTTTTCGCCCAGCCGATGCCCGCCTCCACCAGCTCGATGCCGCAGTGGCGGGCGAACTTATCCTCCGCGGAGAAAAATTTTTTAAGGATTTCCATTCCTTCCCCCTTTTTTTTAGATTTTCGTGGAAAGCATACCACGGCGCGAAGGGGGCTTACAATCAGAGAGCCGCCCGCCCCTGCTTGCCAGCGCCTGGAGCTGTCGGCATGCCGGTTTTCAAAAGAACATTGTCATTAAACCTTGCATCCTCCTTTTTGTGGGAAGATACTTGATCCGTTTATCCGCTCTTTCCGCGCCGAACTTTTTTGAACAGCAACCTTGCCATTGTTTTATTCCTTGGGAAACCTGGCTAAAGTAGTCCGCAACTTTAGCGAAAGGAATGGCGATGAAATACGGCAGCTATCTGTTTTCATGTGTCGTGCGGGAAGGGGGCCGCCTTCCCCCCTTCAAAGGATCGGCTTTCCGCGGCGCTTTCGGGCACTCTCTGAAAAAAGTGGTCTGCGCCGTGCGCCACAAGGAATGCCGGGATTGCCTCCTCAACCGGCGCTGTCTCTACGCCCGCGTCTTCGAAACGCCCCCTCCTGCCGGAAACGGCGGCCGCAGCCGCCTGGCCGCCCCTCCCCACCCCTATGTGATCAAGCCTCCCCTGTCCCCCCGTACCGATTTTGCTCCCGGAGAGGATTTCGACTTCGCCCTGCTTTTGTTCGGCGAGTTCAACGATTACCTCCCCTATTTCATATACGCCTTCGAAGAGATGGGCCGGACGGGGCTTGGCAAGCGCAATCAACCGGTGATCTGCCATCTCGACCGGATCACTGCGCAAGGGACGGAAATCTATTCCGGGGCCGACCGGGAACTCCTCCCCGGGGACTGGACCGACAACGCCTTTCTCGAAACGGAGCCGCCGCCGGCCGTCGAGGGGCTGAAAGTCTCGTTTCTGACCCCGCTGAGGTTGAAATTCGACAACCGCCTCAGCGACGACCTCCCCTTCCATATCCTGATCCGTGCCGCCCTGCGGCGCATCTCCTCCCTGTTCGAAACCTTCGGCGCCGGCGAGCCGTCCATCGATTACAAAGGATTGGTCCACGGCGCCGAAAAGATCCGGACCGCCCACAAAAATTTACGGTGGATCGACATCAAACGCTACTCGAGCCGCCAGGAACAGGAGATGCTCATCGGCGGCGTCACCGGGGATATCCTCTATCAAGGGGAGATCGCCCCCTACCTGCCGGTTCTGAAACTGGCGGAACGGTTCCATCTGGGCAAACAGACGGCCTTCGGCCTCGGCTGGATCGAACTGGAATTCTGAACACAGCGGCAAGATCTTTGTCACCCCCGAGCGGTTCCAACGGGGTTTCAGGGTTGGAAAACCATGAAAAAATCCTGGATTCCCGAGTAAACCATTCGGGAATGACGGATTGAGGGGCAACGCATCACCGAGTGACCAGATGACACAATTAACCAGTGACCAGTGACAGGTCTTATCCATGAAAACCGTTCTGCTGGCCGTCTGCGGCCTCTCCCCCCAGGTCATCACCGAAACCCTCTATGCCCTCCACCAACAGGGGCGACAGGTGGACGCGGTGCGCGTCCTCACCACCCGCCAGGGA
>JAAYDE010000095.1 GCA_012729375.1 Deltaproteobacteria bacterium
CTTTTCTGCTGGGGACGGATGAGCAAAAAATAAAAAACGGCGACCATCAGCACCAGCATGATGACCGTTTCATATCCCGGACGCCCTCCCTGCTGGGCGGCGGCGTTTCCCGCCATAGCGAATGCTTCACTGATCATAGGACTGAACCTCCCTTAAATTGATTGATTCCGTTCTCAAGCGAACAGCCGAACCGTCACCGTTATAACAGAAAATCCCGGAAAAAAAAATTAATCCCGGAAAAATCGGGTAATTTTTGCGCACCGCCGCCGGCAATACGGCCGAAAAGTCAGCATCGGCCCCCTTGAGCAAGGCCGCAAGTTTCTTTGCAGCGAGACCCGTGCAGCAGATTTGTAAACACCTTTAAGGGCCGAAGGGCGTTTTTCAGCAGCGTGTCAATCCCCGTCTTCCTGGTTATGGTAAAAATTCCGGCGAAACGGGATGAAACCGTCGGCGCTAATCGCCTCCCGCATTTTCTCCATGAGGTGCAGATAATAATGGAGATTATGGTGGGTGTTGAGAACCGATGCCAGAATCTCGTTGGCCAGAAAAAGATGACGCAGGTAGGCGCGGCTGTAATGGCGGCAGACGTAACAGGCGCAGCGCGGGTCGATGGGTTCCGCGTCGTCCCGGTAGCGGCTCTGTTTGATGGAGAGCCGGCCGAAGGTGGTGAAGAGAACGCCGTTGCGGGCGTTGCGGGTCGGCATGACGCAATCGAACATGTCACCGCCGCGGGCCACCCCTTCCACCAGATCCGCCGGCGTCCCCACCCCCATGATGTAACGGGGCCGGGCGGCGGGCAAAAGAGGCAGGGATCCTTCGAAAATATCGTACATCCGGGCGCTTTCCTCGCCGAGAGCCAACCCTCCCAGGGCGTAGCCGTCAAAACCGATCTCCTGCAGCTGCTCCGCGCTGCGGGCGCGCAGGTCGGGGTACATCCCTCCCTGGACGATGCCGAACAGGGCCGCATTCCCTTCTCCCTGCTCCAGAGCAGCCTTGGAGCGTTGCGCCCAGCGGCTGGAACGGTCGGAAGAGGCGATGACGTAGTCCCGCTCGGCGGGATAGGGGATGCATTCGTCGAAGGACATGAGGATGTCGGCGCCGAGGGCCTCCTGGACGGCGATGGACAGTTCCGGGGTGAGCAGGTGGCGGGAACCGTCCACGTGAGACTGGAAGTCCACCCCCTCTTCGTCTATGGCGCGCAGCCGGCTCAGGCTGAAGACCTGATAACCGCCGCTGTCGGTGAGGATGGGGCGCGGCCAGTTCATGAACCGGTGCAGGCCTCCCAGGCGGCGGATCAGTTCGTGGCCGGGACGCAGGTAGAGGTGGTAGGTATTGCCGAGGATGATCTGCGCTCCCACCTCTTGCACCGCCTCGGGGAGCATTCCCTTGACCGTCCCCTGGGTGCCGACGGGCATGAAGATGGGCGTTTCGATACGGCCGCGGGGGGTGTCGATGAGCCCTCGGCGGGCGCAACTGCCGCCATCCTGGTGCAACAGGGTGAATTTGAAATGGGTCACGCCAGAGACTCCCTTTTGGGATCACAGGATCAGCATGCAATCCCCATAGCTGTAGAAACGGTAGCGCTCCGCGCAGGCCTTCCGATAGGCATCGAGAATCAGGTCGCGGCCGGCAAAGGCGGAAACCAGCATCAGCAGGGTCGACTTGGGCAGATGGAAGTTGGTGAGCAGGGCGTCAACGATTCGGAAACAAAAACCCGGGTAGATGAAAAGGCGGGAAACCCCGGCGCCGCAACGCACCTGCCCCTCTTCGGCGGCTGCCGTCTCCAGGGCACGGGTCACCGTGGTGCCGACGGCGCAAACCCGCCCCCCTTCTTCTTTGGTGCGCCGAATGCGCTCCGCCGTGGCCGCCGGTATGGAGTAGTATTCGCCATGCATCTCATGATCGAGAGGATTGTCGCTGCGCACCGGCAGAAAGGTGCCGATGCCGACATGGAGGGTGAGAGAGGCGATGCCCACCCCCCGCGCCGCCAGGGATGCCACGATGGCAGGGGTGAAATGCAGCCCGGCCGTCGGCGCGGCAACCGCTCCGGCCTGCCTGGCGAAGACGGTCTGATAGCGTTCCCGGTCGAGGGGGGTATCCTGGCGACGGATGTACGGGGGGAGGGGAACCCTTCCGGTCCGCTCCAATAGTTCCTGGAAATCTCCCTGGAAAAGGAAGCGGAGCAGCAACAGCGAAGATTCTTCTTCGCCGACGACCTCGGCCCGCAGTTCCTCTCCCAGGGACAGAAAGGCGCCGCGGCAGGGACGTTTGGAGGAACGGCACAGGCAGCTCCAGAGCTCCTCCGGGCCCGGTCGACGGTGGACCAGGAAGATCTCCACCTGGCCACCGCTTTTCTCTTTGCGGCCAAAAAGACGGGCCGGTATCACCCGGGTGTCGTTGATGACCAGAAGATCACCGCTACGCAGGTAGGCGCCGACGGCGGCAAAGGACTCATGGACGACGGTTTGCAAGGCACGATCGATTACCATCATGCGGCTGGAACCACGCTGGGGCGGAGGATATTGGGCGATCAGTTCGCTGGGAAGGGGATAATCAAAATCGCTGAGCTGCATGGCAAGGCTCTCCTCGGCCGAAACCGGCTACCGGTTCCGTCAGCCTCTGACCAGATAGACCAGAAGAAGCCCGCACAGCATGGCGGATAGACCGAAAAAGCGCAAGTGCCGCTCCGGCAGAACCAGCATCTGAGCGTATATCTTCTTGATGGTGGCGGGCGAGAGAAACCAGGGCACCCCCTCAAGGATGAGCACTACGCCCAAAACCGTCAGCAAAAATTCCATTAAGCACCTCGAACCGCCCGCTGCCGGCAGCCCGTCAGGGGAAAAGGGGCACCACCTGCAGCCCCTGGCCTTCCGCAAATCCTTCCATGATGTTCATGTTCTGGACGGCCTGCCCGGAAGCGCCCTTGACCAGATTGTCGATGGCGGAAACGACGATTACCCGTGCCGTGCGCGGATCGCTGACCACCCCGATATCGCAGTAGTTGCTTCCCTTGACCATGGCCACGTTGGGCAGTTCCCCGGCCGCGCTGACGCGGACAAAGGGCTCCTCACGGTAAAATTCGCGGAACAGCGCCGCCAGTTCATTGCTGTCGAGCTGTTTCTGCAACCGGGCGTAAGTGGTGGAAAGAATGCCGCGGTTGATCGGCAGCAGGTGGGGGGTGAAGCTGACGGTCACCGGCGTTGCCGCCAGATCGCCGAGAACCTGTTCGATCTCCGGGGTGTGGCGGTGGGTACCCACGCCGTAGGCCTTGAATCCCTCGTTGACTTCGCAGAATAGACTGCCGAGACGAACCGACCGGCCGGCCCCGGTGGCTCCCGACTTGCTGTCGATGATCACCGTGCGCAGATCGATCAGCTCATGGCGGATAAGGGGCGCCAGGGCGAGGACGGCGCTGGTCGGATAGCACCCGGGATTGGCCGTCAGCCGGGCGCTGCGGATCTTTTCCCGGTAGAGTTCGGGGAGTCCGTAAGCGGCCTCGGCCACCAGTTCCGGACAGGTATGGCGCTGATACCACTTTTCGTAGACGCTGACATCCTGAAGACGGAAATCGGCGGACAGGTCGATCACCTTCTTGCCGGCGGCGAGGAAATGGGGAACCACGCCCATGGCCGCTTTGTGGGGAAGAGCGGTGAAAACGATGTCCGCGTGGGCGATCACCCGCTCCACATCGAGGGCCTCGAGGGTCAGGGTGAGGTGGCGGGGCAAAGAGGGGAACACCCGGCAGACGGGGCTGCCGACATCTTCCAGAGAGGTCAGGCAGGTCAGCTCGACCTGCGGATGGAGGGAAAGCAGCCGGATCAGCTCCACACCGGTGTATCCTCCGGCGCCGATAATCGCCACGCGACGCTTCATTGCAGGCTCCTTCCAAAAAGAAGACAGGAAACCGGGCCGGTTTCCTGTCTTACCTTGCTTGAAATGAGGTTGTCCCAAGTACAAGGCGACCGCAGCCGCCGAGCGGATAGACCGTTAACGTTTGGAGAACTGGAAGCGGGCGCGGGCGGCGCGGCGACCGTACTTTTTCCGTTCCTTGACGCGGCTGTCACGGGTGATGAAGCCGGCCCGCTTGAGGGTCGGCCGCAGCTCAAGGCTGAACTCCATCAACGCCTTGGAAATGCCGTGCTTGATGGCGCCGGCCTGTCCGGTATGACCGCCGCCGCAGACATTGACGTCGATGTCGAATTTGCCCAGGGTCTCGGTGAGAGACAGGGGCTGCTCAATCACCATGCGCAGAATCGCCCGGCCGAAATAGTCGTCCAGGGGCTGTTTGTTGACGGTAATCTCCCCGGTTCCCTCCCGGAGCCAAACACGGGCGACGGAGGTTTTCCGTTTCCCGGTCGCATAATATTTCTGCTCGGCCATCGTTTCTCTCCTAACTCTGCCGTTTAAAACTCGAGCACATGAGGTTTCTGGGCGGCATGGGGATGATTTCCGCCGGTGTAAACCTTCAACTTGGTGAACAGCTGCCGCCCCAATTTGTTTTTGGGGAGCATTCCCTTGACCGCTTTGCGGATCAGTTCTTCGGGTTTCCGCTCAAGCATCTTCCCTGCCGGGGTGGTACGCAGCCCTCCAGGATAACCACTGTGCCGGTAATACATCTTGCCGGTCAGCTTGTCGCCGGTGAGCAGAACCTTTTCAGCATTGACCACGATAACGAAATCGCCGGCATCCATATGGGGCGCAAAACAGGGCTTGTTCTTGCCCCTGAGCACCTTGGCGATTTCGGAGGCGGCACGGCCGAGGACCTTACCATTCAGGTCCACGATATGCCATTTCTGGTCGATATCCGCCTTTTTGACGATTTGCGTACTCATCAACAGCCTCTCTTTACTATGAAATTACTTTTAAATTTTGATAGCTGAAAGCAAACTCGGGCCAGCCGGCCACGAAAATGTAGATTTAACGAAAAACCAGCGGCTTGTCAAGGACCTTTTTGCCGCCCCCGAAAGCCGTCCCGCAGGGAAACGAGCACCGGACAGGGCGGCAAGGATACGCTATAGTTATCAGAAGAAGCGATGCCTTTTTCAAACCGGCCACAGGAGGCGACGCCCATGTCCGTCGGCAAAACCTGGTTCACCCTGGAAGAAGCCCAAAACAAGTTCGGGATCGCCCGAGCGCTCCTGCTCGTCTGGGTCAGCGAAGGTCTGGTGCGGGCGGAACGGGAGGAGGGCCGCATCGTACGCATCAATGTCGATGATATACAGCTGCAGGTGAACGACATGAGCCACCGTTGACCGGGAGGATAAAGGACCGCATTTTCCCCCCTCTTCTCGTGACGCACTTGCGCACCGCCAATCGCCTGCTTCGCAAGCTTCTACAGCTGCCGCCCGCCGATTTCCCGCAGTTTTTCCCAGGCGAAGCGCAACATCCGCTCCGTTGCTTCCCAGCCGACGCACTTGTCGGTGATGGAAACCCCGTATCGGAGATCGGCGGGGTTGTCCGGGATTTTCTGGTTGCCGGGCTTGAGACAGCTTTCGATCATCAACGCGGCAATGGCCTTCTCCCCGGCGGCGATCTGGCCCATGACGTCGATCAGCACCTCTTCCTGTCGTTCATGATCCTTGAACGAGTTGGCGTGGCTGCAGTCCACCATGAGACCGCGGCCGAGCCCCGCCTTGGCGAGGAGGGCAACGGCGGCGGCGATATCCTGCGGATGATAGTTCGGCTTGCCGTTTCCGCCCCGCAGCACCAGGTGTACGTCGGGGTTGCCGGTGGTGCCGACGATGGAGGTCCGCCCTTCGCGGTTGATGCCAAGAAAAGTGTGGGGATGGAGAGCCGCCCCCATCCCGTCGATAGCGATCTGCAGATTGCCGTCGGTGCCGTTCTTGAACCCCACCGGGAAAGAGGAGCCGCTGGCCAGTTCCCGATGGGTCTGGGACTCGGTGGTGCGGGCGCCGATCGCCCCCCAGCTGATCAGATCGGAAAGATACTGGGGAGTGATCGGGTCGAGGAGCTCGGTGGCCACGGGAAGTCCCAGGCCGTTGACGGCGCAGAGCAACTGCCGGGCGATGCCGAGTCCCTTGGATATCTGGTGGCTGCCGTTGAGATCGGGATCGTTGATCAGGCCCTTCCAGCCGATGGTGGTCCGGGGCTTTTCGAAATAGACCCGCATCACCACAAAGAGCTGATCTTCCACGGAGCGGCTCAGGGCGGCCAGTTTCCCGGCATACTCCAGAGCCGCCTGGGGATCATGAATGGAACAGGGACCGACCACGACCATCAAGCGGCGGTCCCGGCCGTAGAGAATGTCCTTGATCTGACTGCGGGCGTTGCTGACGAATTCGGCGATTGCATCGCTCAAAGGGAACACCTGGGCCAGATCGGCAGGAGCGATGATCGGGGTCAGCTTGCTGACATAGAGGTTGTTGGTCCGTGCTCTTCCTTTGTTCATGGCTGCAATGCTTGCGCCCCCCTTCCTGGATTTTTAAAAAAGATGATTATTATAACTTTCGGGGGCGGGGAGTTCCACAACATTTTCCGGAGGTCGGTCGAATTTCCACGCCGCAGGGCGGCTCCAGGCTTCCCCATGGCATAAAGATTTGACACTCCAGGACCATTTCTGTATAAAATCGGACGTATTTTTCACCTTTTAGCGGCAGAATGGAGCCGAAAATGATGATCTTCAGGGAACTCTTTCTAGCTTTCGCCCAGATCTTCGATCTGGTTATTCAGCTTTACATCTTTATCGTCATCGCCAGGGTCATTCTGTCCTGGGTCAACCCCGATCCCTACAACCCGATCGTCCGTTTTCTCTGCTCGGTCACCGACCCGGTTCTTTACCGCATGCAGCGGCTGGTTCCCCTGCAATTCGGCGGCATCGACTTTTCTCCATTCGTCCTTCTTTTGGCCCTGACTTTTTTCAAAAGGGTCGTCTTCGCCATCTTCCTCCAGTTGGCTTCCTCCTTTTAACTTTTTAAAAAAGTTGGGCTGCCATGGGAATCACCCCGATCGAAATTCAACAGCGTCATTTCAAAAACCGCCTGATGGGGTATGACAAGGGAGCCGTCGATCGTTTTCTGGAAGAGGTGGCCACGGAAATGGCCCGGCTGCACCGGGAAAACCAGGAACTGAAGGAAAACCTGGCCCGCAACCGCGCCTCCATGGAGGAAATGCGGGAACGGGAAGCGGTTCTCAAGGAGACCCTCATTACCACCCAGAAAATGACTGACGACCTGAAACTGAACGCCCGCAAGGAAGCCGATCTGATCCTCCGCGAGGGCAGGATCAAAGCCGAAAAAATCATCCGCAGCGCCGAGGAAAAAAGGTTCCTCATCCTGGACGAGATCAATGAACTCCACCGCCAGAAAGCCGCTTTCCAGACTGCCCTCGGTTCTTTGCTGGAACATCACCGACGAATCCTGGAACTGGAGGCAAGTCCTGGGAAAAACGGCGTTTTGGATTTTCAGCTGTCTCCTCAGGAGGAAGTGATCCTGGTCGATGCCTTAGACGAGATTACCGAACCGGGTTCCTGGCCCAGGGAAAGGCCCCGGGAAAAATGAGCGGATTTCTGAAGGAGGAAAAAGGCGGGGTATCGCTGCTTATCCGGGTGCTGCCGCGGGCCAGCAAAAACGAGGTTATCGGCCTCCACGGAGACGAACTCAAGGTCCGCCTGACCGCGCCGCCCGTGGAAGGTGCCGCCAATCAAGCATGCCGGGAGTTCTTCGCCGATCTCCTCGGAGTGGCGAAGAATCAGATCAGCATCGTCCAGGGAGAAAAATCCCGCCACAAAAGGCTTCTCGTCCACACCGGGGATCAGGAGGCGGTGCGCGGCAGACTCGCCGAGTGGATTGAAAACCGCCCTCGCACCTGATCCGCCCGCTTCGGGATCAGATGTAGCCGCCCCCCGTTTCATCCTCCTTCTTGTGCAGATTGGCCGTGTAGTTGAAAAGAAAAGCGATGAAGCCGACGATCAAACCGCCGGCGCAGCGCAGGATGGCCCGGGTCGCTCCGACCTTGGTTTCGATCTGGGTTATGGGCAAATCGGCCACCTCGTCAAAAATCATATAAGCGCTAAAAAAAATCGCCAGCGCGGTCAGCGCCAGCACCACAGCAATGCACCGGTAAACAACGATCTTGGTTTTTCTTTCCATCTCCCTCTCCTTGCGGCAAACATCCCTTTCCGGATTAGAACGCAACGGTCAGCTCCACGCAAGTTTTTTCCTCGCGGAGAAAAGGAAACCGCGTGCCGTCAGGCCCCCGCCGATGTTGTCTTCCCATGCGGAATACTGTATAAGGATTTGTTTTTTTCGGGCAAGTTGTTCCCCGCCTGCCTCGACGGTGCGGCGGACAGGCGTTTCATCTTCCGTCGCCGGGGCGTGCTTCCCTCTGTATGCTTCGCTTCTCAAGAAACACGCGCCGGGCGTCTCAGGGCTTGTGCGGGTTCACCACCTTTTCTTGCGGACTTTATCCATGGATTCCAAAATCGTCCGGGCCAATCTGCTGTTGCTGGTTGTCGCTCTCATCTGGGGATCCACCTTTGCCGCCCAGCGGGTGGGGATGCGTTACGTCGGCCCCTTTACCTTCAATTGCGTACGCTTTTTCCTCGGCGCAGCGGCCTTGTTCCCTTTTGCCCTCCAGGCCTGGCGCAATGCTCCGCCTTGCAGGGAGATATCGGCGGCGATGCGCTGGTTTCCGCTCTGGGGCAGTCTGCTGGCGGGCGCGGCGCTTTTCACCGGCATCAACATGCAGCAGATCGGCCTGATCACCACCAGCGCCGCCAACGCCGGTTTCATCACCGGCCTCTATGTCATCATCGTTCCCATGATCGGCCTGCTTTTCGGTATGCGCTGCGGTCCCGGCGTGTGGACCGGCTCCCTGCTCGGCGTCGCCGGTCTCTACCTGTTGAGCGTTGCCGACACCCTGACCCTCTCCTCCGGAGACGCCTGGATCCTGGCCGGCGCCTTTGCCTGGGCCGGGCACGTGCTGATCATCGGTTGGCTCTCACCCAAAATCCGCTCCCTCTACCTGGCCTTCGGCCAGACCCTGGTCTGCGCCCTGCTGAGCCTGGTGGCCGCCCTGATCATGGAAAAAATGGAACCGGCGGGGGTTATGGCCGCCGCCGCGCCCCTGTTGTTCAGCGGCATCGTCACCACCGGCATCGCTTTCACCCTGCAGGTCATCGCCCAGAAGGATTCACCGCCGGCCCATGCCGC
>JAAYDE010000096.1 GCA_012729375.1 Deltaproteobacteria bacterium
TCTTTAAGGCCGGGGAAGTAATCGAGGGCCTGGCGGAAGGCGCGGTCCAGATCCCGCCCCCGGCTCTTGTGCTCGACCAGGAGCACCCCTTTCCAGAGCAGGTCGATGAAACCGCCGGCGCCGTCGGACTTGGTGACGGGCGCCTCGAAGGAGGCCACCCGCCGCCGGGTGACGCCGAAGACATAAAAAAAAGCGTCCCAGAAGCTCTTGGCCTCGGCGCTCTCGGAGGCCTCTCCATCCCACTCCCTGGCAAAGGCCAGGGCGCGGTCCTTGATCTCGTTCCAGCTCAGCGGCATGGCGGCATCCTTGGGGGAACGGGCTCGGATGGTCCGTTACCGCCGCCAAGGATGCCATAGAAACATTTAACACTCAACCAGGATTTCCCTCATCCCTTCTTCAAAGAACTTTACAAAAGGCCAAGAAGACTTAACACCCTCTTTTCACAATCCCCGCTATAGTATCGACAACAAAAAAAACACTGTTGCCTCCTCTTGCCGCCGGGAAAAAGCGGGAGTACCGCCGGCAAGCCTCTCTCCCAAAACCCTTTAGCCCTTTGGCCGCCCTCCTGGCCAAAGGGCATTTTTTTTGCGGAAACGGGAATAAGATCAGATCTCCGGCGCGGCTTGGGGCGGTTCGGCCCCTGGCGCGGGGTCTGCTCTACGATTCCAAACATCCCTTTCCTTTATTCCGGTTGAGCGGATTTTCCGGTTGCTTCGTTTGGTGAACCTGAATAGCTTAATGCTTTATGGAGATTTCCTTTTTCGCCGCCGACCAAAAAATGGGAGTTTGCATGGCCTTCATGATCAACAGGGATAAAACCTCCCTGCCCCCTGCCACCCTGCTCAATCCGCTTCCCGTCGTCATGGTTTCCTGTGCCGGAAAAGACCCCGAAGACAGCGCCCGGCGGCCGAATATCATCACCGTCGCCTGGACCGGCACGGTCAATTCGGAGCCGCCGATGGTCTCCATCTCCCTGCGCAGGTCGCGCCACTCCCACGGCATCATCGCCGCCAGCGGCGAGTTCGTCATCAATCTGGTGGGACGTTCGCTGATCCGCTCCTGCGACTACTGCGGGGTCCGCTCCGGCCGCGACGAAGACAAATTCGCCGCCTGCCGACTCACCCCCGCCGCCGCCGCGGGACTCCGCTACGCCCCGGCCATCCACGAATCCCCGGTGAACGTTTCCTGTCGGGTGCGCTCGATTACGGAGCTGGGCTCCCACGACCTGTTTCTGGCCGAAATCGTCGCCGTGGCGTGCCGCTCATCGCTCATCGACGCCGCCGGCAAGATATGCCTGGAGAAGGCGCGCCTGGCCGCGTACTGTCACGGGGAATATTTCCAACTGGGGGAAGTACTGGGCTTCTTCGGATTCTCCGTCGCCTCCCCGGCGGCCTACGCCCGCCGGATGAAGGGGAAAAGCGCCCAAAAAAGATCGAAGTGAATCGTCCTTTTGCCGGGGAAACCCGCACCCGGCCCGCCGGAATCGGGGGCCGGAAGGCGCCGCCGGCACATATTTTTCAACCAAAAAAGCCCCTCGGCCGTCATCCGGCCAGGGGCTTTCTCTAACCTTCCTTCATCCTCTATAAAGTCACGGCAGGCGGATCTTTTTTCCGGCTTCCCAGAATTCCGTCGGCCCGTAACCGCCCAGGGTCTGATGCTGGCGGAAACTCACCTGGGACCAGAACGGCCCGTCCCCATCACCCGACAACACGGCGGCGTGAAGATAGCGGTACTCCCCTTTGAGCACCCACCAGTCCTTATCCACAATGACCAGATTGTCCACCTTCCAGCCCCGATCCTGCAAAAGGTCGCGCATCTGCTTTTCCAGGGCGGCACTGGCCATTTTGGCCTCCGGAAAGGGGCGGGGACGGTTTTCCCAGGCCGTGCGTTTTTCAACCCAACCCTGGTTTTCCTCCTGCAGCCGGGTCAGGCGCTTGGAGAAGGTGTCGGCCTCGGCAGGGGAAATCCCTTTGAGCTTGTCGATTTCTCCGCCTATCCGCTGGAATTTATCGGCGCGCACGATGAACAGGGAACGCCCCGAATCCTCCTGCCATTGTTTGTTCTCCGCAAAGCGTTTTTCCCACTCGGCCAGTTCGTCCTCGACAACCCGCCGCACGTCGCCGACACCGGCGTTCCTTTGCCTGGTGTAGTTTTCGATGGCGCTGCGCAGGTCCCTGGCCGCTTTCTGCAACTGCATGTCGGCCGCGGCTTCCGCAACCTCCTGGTCGAATTCCATGAGAAGGCTCCTGGCTTGGTCGAGGTTGCGATCCTGTTCGGCCAGGCGCGGGGGGTCGTGAGCCATGGGGAAATCGATATAGTTGGCACCCCCGGGGCGGATGAAGGCATTGATGCGCGGCAGCCATTTTTCCGCCACCGCGGCGCTGTTCGCCTGCGCCGCCTGTTGCGCGGCGGAAACCTCTTCTTTTGTGGCGTCGCCCTGCTTTTTCGCTGCGGCTGTTTTTTGTTCCAGATCGGCGTGGCGCTGATGGAAAGGCACGGCCAGGGGATGGGACGGCTCGACCCTGTAGGAGCGGCCGGCCCGGTCGAGAAGTTCCTTGGCCTTGCCGAGATGGTCCTCGGCCTTGTAAAGCCGCGAAGCGAATTTGTTGAAATCCTTTTCGGCCAGAGCTGCGTCGGCCTGGGTCAGGGAGGCTTCGGCGGCATCCAGCTCCTTGCCGGCCCGGTCAAAGGTTTGCACGGCCCCCGGCTTGAGTTGCTGTGCGCCCCCGGCGGAGGAAGCCGCCGCCACGGGCGCTGCCGGCCTGGCGGCGATAGATGCCTGCCCGCTCTTTTCGGCCACCCTCTTATCGAGACGCTCGTGGCGCCCGGCAAGGGAATTGAGGGATTTATGGCCGGGATTCAGGGAGCGGATTTCGGTCAGCTTGGCCGCGGCCCGATCCAGGTTGCCCTGGGCGTCGGCAAGGTTCCCGGCGAAAAAGGACTTTTCGGCTTTTTGAATGAGATTGCCCACCTCCCTGGTTAAATCGTCGGCCGGATCCGCATAGGCAAACAATGCGGTCAGACAAAGCAGCACTCCCGCAACAATACTTTTTCTGATCATCGTCCCTCCTGAATCGGTTTCAATAACGGTTACGAAATGGCGGATTTTTCTTTGCCGGATTCCTGCGGTTTACCGTTTTATCAGCCAAAAGCCGCCAGGGCGGCATTGAAAGTGGCGCTCGGCCGCATCGCCCGGCCGGCCTTTGCCGGATCGGGGTGGTAGTAACCCCCCAGATCGACGGGTTGGCCCTGGGCGGCGTTCAGTTCGCCGACGATGGTCTCTTCGTAGTCGGCCAAAATTCCCGCCAAAGGCGTGAAGCGGGCCTTGAGCTCCCCATCCTCGTCCTGTTCGGCCAGGGCCAGGGCCCAGAACAGCGCCCAGTAGAAGTGGCTGCCGCGGTTGTCGAGTTCATGCACCTTGCGGGACGGGGATTTGTCGCTGCGCAGATAGCGGCCGTTGGCGGCGTGCAGGGTTGTGGCAAGCACACTGGCCTTGGCGTTGCCGGTGACGCGGCCGAAATGCTCCAGCGATTCGGCCAGGGCCAGGAACTCGCCCAGGGAATCCCAGCGCAGATGTCCTTCCTCCTGGAACTGCTGGACATGCTTGGGCGCCGAGCCGCCGGCCCCGGTCTCGAAAAGCCCGCCGCCGTTCATCAGGGCCACGATGGAGAGCATCTTGGCGCTGGTGCCGAGTTCGAGAATGGGGAAAAGGTCGGTGTTGTAGTCGCGCAGCACGTTGCCGGTCACCGAGAGGGTGTCCAGCCCCCGGCGCAGGCGCGCCAGGGAAAAACGGGTGGCGGCCGCCGGGGACAGGATGCGGATATCGAGGCCTTTGGTGTCATGGTCGGCAAGGTATTTCTCCACCTTGGCGATAAGCTGCGCGTCGTGGGCGCGGTCTTTGTCGAGCCAGAACAGGGCCGGGGCGCCGGTCAGGCGGGCGCGGTGGACGGCCAGCTTGACCCAGTCGCGGATGGCCGCGTCCTCGGTCCGGCACATGCGCCAGATATCCCCTGCCTCCACCGGCCGCTGCAAAAGAACCCGGCCGCTTTCGTCCACCACCCGGATGACCCCTTTTGCGCAAGCCTGAAAAGTCTTGTCGTGGGAGCCGTATTCCTCGGCCTGCCGGGCCATGAGGCCGACATTGGAGACGCTGCCCATGGTGGCCGGATCAAAGGCGCCATGCTCCTTGCAGTCGTCGATGACCGCCTGGTAGACGCCGGCGTAGCTGCTGTCGGGGATGACCGCCTTGGTGTCGTGGAGTCCCCCGTCGGCCCCCCACATCTTCCCCGAGGCGCGGATCATGGCCGGCATGGAGGCGTCGACGATGACGTCGTTGGGGGCGTGCAGGTTGGTGATCCCCTTCTGGGCGTTGACCATGGCCAGGGCCGGGCGTTTATCGCAGGCGGCCTGGATGTCGGCCTCGATCGCCGCCCTTTGCCCCGCCGCCAGACCCTGGATCCGGGCGTAAAGGTCGGCCAGGCCGTTGTTGGGGTCGACGCCCAGTTTTTGGAACAGGGCGCCGTGTTTGTCGAAAACCTCCCGGAAATAGACGGAAACCACGTGGCCGAAAAGGATGGGATCGGAGACCTTCATCATCGTCGCCTTGAGGTGGACGGAGAACAGCAGCCCCCGCTCCCGGGCGTCCGTCATCTGCGCTTCGAGAAAAGCCCGCAGCGCCCCGCAGTTCATGACAGTGGCGTCGATGACCTCGCCTTCCTGCAAAACCAGCTTCTCCCGGAGGAGGGTGACACCGCCGCCGGCGCCGACGAACTCGATGCGGGCCTCGCCGGCGGCGGCCACCACCGTGGAAACCTCGTTGCTGCGGAAATCCCCGTCCTCCATGTGGGCGACGTGGGTTCTCGAGTCCGCCGTCCAGGGGCCCATGGGATGGGGATGTCTGCGGGCGTATTCCTTGACCGCCGGCGCGACACGGCGGTCCGAGTTGCCCTCCCGCAACACCGGGTTGACGGCGCTGCCGAGGATCCTGGCATAGCGCTCGCGGATTTCCCTTTCGCCATCATTTTCCGGTGCGGCGGGATAGGCGGGGACGGGGTAACCCTGGCCGCGCAGTTCGGCGACGGCGGCCATGAGCTGGGGAAGGGTAGCGCTGATGTTGGGGAGCTTGATGATGTTGGCCGCGGGCTTTCGGACCAGGTCGGCCAATGCGGCCAGATCATCCGTCCGGCGCTGGGCCGCGGTCAGGTATTCGGGGAAGGCGGCGAGAATGCGCCCGGCCAGGGAGATGTCGCGGGTTTCCAGGCCGATCCCCGATCCCCTGATAAAGGCGTGGATGATGGGCAAGAGGGACCAGGTGGCCAGTGCCGGGGCCTCATCCACCCGGGTATAGATGATTTGCCCTGTCTCGTTGATCATCATTTTCCCCATCGTCAGAAAGGTTGGGGCTTGTCTCCGGAAACGGCGGCGTCCACGCCCCCGGCACCGTTCCCCTGGAAGGTCATCGGCGCCGGCTTCAGGACTTGTAGACCGACAGCAGGACCGCGGCCATGTCCGCCGGTGAACGCGCCACCTTGACGCCGCATTCCTCAAGGACGGCGATCTTCTCGGCGGCCGTGCCGCGGCCGCCGGAAATGATCGCTCCGGCGTGCCCCATCCGCTTGCCGGAGGGCGCGGTCATGCCGGCGATGAAGGCGGCGACCGGCTTGCTCATGTGATCGCGGATGAAACGGGCCGCCTCTTCCTCGGCGCTGCCGCCGATCTCCCCCATCAGCAGCACCGCCTCGGTGGCGGGGTCCTCTTCGAACAGGGCCAGCGCGTCGACGAAGCTGGTGCCGTTGACCGGGTCGCCGCCAAGGCCGATGCAGGTGGACTGGCCAACGCCGCGGCTGGTCAATTGCCAGACCCCTTCGTAGGTCAGGGTGCCGCTGCGGGAGATCACCCCCACCGGCCCCGGTTTGTGGATATAGCCGGGCATGATGCCGATCTTGCACTCCCCCGGGGTGATGATGCCCGGGCAGTTGGGGCCGATGAGCCGGGTCTTCCGGCCCTTCATGTAGTGCTTGACCTTGACCATGTCGAGGACCGGAATCCCTTCGGTGATGCAGACCACCAGCGGCAGTTCGGCATCGACGGCCTCCATGATGGCGTCGGCGGCAAACGGCGGCGGCACGTAGATGACCGAGGCGTTGGCGCCGGTCGCCTTCACGGCGGCGGCCACGGTGTCGAAAACCGGCACTCCCTGGACGTCGGTTCCGGCCTTGCCGGGAGTGACCCCGGCGACCACTTCGGTGCCGTACTCGAGGGCGGCGACGGTGTGAAACAGGCCATGGGCCCCGGTGATCCCCTGGGTGATGACCTTGGTGTCTTTGTTGACCAGAATGCTCATGCCTCGTTCCTTTCGGCGGCCACCGCCGCGACGATCTTCTCGGCGGCGTCGGTCATCCCCGCGGCGGCGATGATGTTGAGGCCGCTTTCCTGCAGCAGTTCCTTGCCCTTGTTTACGTTGGTCCCTTCCAGGCGGACCACCAGCGGGAGGCCGAGACGGACCTCATGGACGGCGTCGATAATCCCCTGGGCGATGATGTCGCACTTCATGATGCCGCCGAAAATATTGACCAGAATGCCCTTTACCTTGGGGTCCTTGAGAATGATTTTGAAGGCCGCGGTGACCTTTTCCCGGGAAGCGCCGCCGCCGACATCGAGGAAATTGGCCGGCGCGCCGCCGCTGAGCTGGATGATGTCCATGGTGGCCATGGCCAGCCCGGCGCCGTTGACCATGCAGCCGATGTTGCCGTCGAGAGAAATATAGGAGAGATCGTATTCCGAAGCATCGATCTCGTTGTCATCCTCCTCGTCGAAATCGCGCAGGGCGCGGATGTCGGGATGGCGGAACAGGGCGTTGTCATCGAAGTTGAGTTTGGCATCCAGGGCGAGCAGGGCTCCCTCTTCGGTCACCACCAGCGGGTTGATCTCGACCAGAGAACAGTCCTTGTCCACAAAGGCACGGTAGAGGTTCTGGAAAAAAGCCGCCGCCGGACCGAGCTGCTTTTTCTCCAGACCGAGTCTTAAGGCCAGGCGCCGCGCCTGAAAGGCGCCCAGACCGACGCCCGGGTCGATAACCTCGCGGAAGATCTTTTCGGGGGCCGTGGCGGCCACCTCCTCGATGTCCACCCCCCCTTCCGGGGAAGCCATCAGGGTCACCCGGGAAAGGGCGCGGTCGAGGAGCATCCCCACATAGAGCTCCCTGGCGATCCGGCATCCCTCTTCCACATAGACGCGGCGCACTTTTTTCCCCGCCGGGCCGGTCTGATGGGTGACCAGTTGCATGCCAAGCATTGCGGCGGCGGCTTTTTTGACCTCGTCGAGGGTCTTGACGACCTTGACCCCGCCCCCCTTGCCCCGGCCGCCGGCGTGGATCTGGGCCTTGACCACATAGGGTCCCGGGCCGAGATTGCGCGCCGCCTCCCGGGCCGCCGCCGGGTGGCAACAGATCTCCCCCCGGGGCACCGGCACGCCGAAGCCCCGCAACACTTCCTTGGCCTGATACTCGTGAATGTTCATCCGCGCTCCCTTGAAAAAATACCTGTCACCGGCAACGGGTGACTGGCAACTGAATTTCCGTTCCTGGCTCGTAGCTGGCGGTTCCTGGGAAACCCCCAGGAAGGGATCTGCCGGCCAGAAGCCGCGCCATCCCCTTCATCCCTGTTGCCTTGAGGCGGAGAATCCGCCTTGTGACGAAGAGCCACCGGTCTTTTTATTTTTTGTGGAGGAATTTGTCGCGGCATTCCGGGCCGCAGAAATGGTGCTTTTCCCCATCGATCACGGCGCTGACTCCTTCCGATTGGGGGAAATAGGCGCCGCAGTGCGGATCCCGGACCAGTTCCTCCCCCTGGCCGCCCCTGTGGTCCGCCTTTGCGGCGCGGCGGCCGCTCAGGTGCCGCAGCGACTGGATCAGCTTGTAAACCAGAAAGGCGATCAGCAGCAGCCAGAGCAGACGCACCATCGTCATCACCATTCCTCGTCCAGGACCCGAATGGCGCCGCCATCCTGAAGGCAGGCCGCCAGTTGCGAGGCCGTTTTTCCCAGGAGGGGGTGGCGCCAGCCGGGAGCCACATCCAGCAGCGGCAGCAGCACAAAGGAACGCCTGTGGAGGCGGGGATGGGGCAGAACCAGCCGGGGATTCCCGGACACCCGGCCGGCAAAGTCCAGGATGTCGATGTCCAGGGTCCGCGCTCCCCAGCGTTCGCGGCGCTCGCGGCCAAACTCCCGTTCAATCTCCTGGCAACGGGCCAGCAGGTCCTCCGGGGACAGGGTCGAAACCACCTCGATTACGGCGTTAAGATAGGGAGGCTGTCCCGGCGGCCCGCCCTGGGCCGCGCTCTCGTAGAGGCGCGAACAGCGGCGCACGACCACCTGGCCGCCCCTTGCCAACGCCCGCCGGCCGCCACTCAGACAGTGATGGCGCCGCCCCAGGTTGGAGCCCAGAGCCAAGAGAGCGATTTCCCCGTTGCCTGCCATCCCCGTCCTTTCGAGGGCATTAAAACACAGCCGGTCGAAGGGGTCAACGGCCGAGGTTTACGGAGTTTTATCCGGTGCCGACATTAGGGGTCGACCCGGCCGCGGGACTCCCCTATAATCGCCAAAAAGCAACCGCCGGAAAAAAGACATGCCGATGCCCTATCCTTTCGATCTGCTCACCGTTCTCGGGCCTACCGCTTCGGGCAAAACCCGCCTCGGTGTGAAGCTGTGCCATGAGCTGAACGGTGAGATCATCTCCGCCGATTCCCGCCAGGTCTACCGCGGCATGAATATCGGCACCGGCAAAGACCTGGAGGAGTACGGGGAAATCCCCTTTCACCTCATCGATATCGCCGCGGCGGGGGAGGAATTCAGCCTCTTCGATTTCCAGCGCCGCTGCCTGGAGGCGATTCGCAGCATCCGCGGCCGCGGCCGCCTGCCGGCGATGGTGGGGGGAACCGGCCTCTACCTCGACGCGGTGCTGCGCCGTTACCGGTTGGTGGCGGTCGCCGCCGATCCGCGGCTGCGCGCCGAACTGGCCCCCCTGCCGATGGAGGAACTGATCCGGCGCCTGCTGGAGCTCAAACCCGCCCCCCACAACACCACCGATTTCCGCGACCGGGAGCATCTCACCCGCGCCATCGAAATCGCCGCCGGCGAAAAGCAGGCGGCGGCGCCGGACCTGCCCGACTTTCCACCGGTGACGCCGTTGATCCTCGGCATCCGCTGGGAGCGGGAAGCGCTTCGCCACAGGATCGGAATCCGCCTCCGCCAGCGCCTCGACCAGGGGATGATCGAGGAGGTGGCGGGGCTCCACAACAGCGGCGTCTCCTTCGCTGCCCTCGAAAACTACGGTCTCGAATACCGCTTCGTCGCCTGGTTTCTGCAGGGGAAACTGAACCGCGAGGAACTCTTTGAGAAGCTCTACCAGGCTATCGGCGCTTTTGCCAAACGGCAGATGACCTGGTTTCGGCGCATGGAACGCAACGGCCTGGTCATCCATTGGCTGGATGGCAACAAAGACCCCCTCGCCACGGCCCTTGCCATTATCGGCAGGCAGGTGCGCCGGCAATGACATCCCTGGCTGTCCCGCCGATCCCCGGACAACAAAAAAACAGGGGCAATGTTTTGTCCGGTATTTTGCCCGGGTTCCAAGGAGTGCCGGATATCAACCGTATACACGCCCTCTTCCGTCATTTTTCGCCTGATAGAGAAGTTTGTCGGCGCGCTCGATGCATTGGTCGACACCCTCCCCATCCTGTGCCCGGACAACACCGGCGCTGATGCTCACCTTTATTTCACCAGCCGTGGTGGGAAGAGGTTTCGAACGGAGAAAATCAAAAACCCGGTTGACGACATTGACCGCTTCCTGCAAGGAAGTCTGCGGCATGATGAGAAGAAATTCTTCGCCTCCATAGCGACATGCGGTGTCATAGGTGCGGATTTTTTGCCGAACAATGGCGGCAAAGCCTTTGAGTATCTCATCGCCGGCATTGTGCCCGTAGGTGTCGTTGACACGCTTGAAATGATCCAGGTCCATCAGGGCGATGCTCAGGGGTGCTTTCCCGCGGGCCGTTCTGGCCAGTTCCTGGGTCAAGGTCTGGATCCCCGTCATGCGGTTGGCCAGACCGGTCAGAAAATCCGTCGTGGCGAGGCGCGTCAGGGCTTCCTGGGCCTGCTGCAAATCACGGATAAAAAGCCGCGAGATGAACCATATGGAGGCTATCACCAACAAAATGACGGCACTGCCGGCCAGGACAATGAAGACTTGCGCCTGGCGGATTTTCAGCAGGGGTTTGTCGGCCTCCAGGGTGACGGCAATGCCGCCCTGGATACCTCCGACCGCGTATCCCTGCTGGGCATGACAGACCAGGCAGGATGCGTCGGTCACCAGTGGCGCCACGTAGCGATAGCGGGCCGCACCGTCACTTTTTTCCAGTGCGCCGACTTCGCCCACCCCCTGCTCGAATCGTCTCAGGGCCGAGGTTTCAAAATGATCCGCTGAGTTGTCGGGATTGATCGGTTTCAGGCTGGTCATCTTATAGCGCACCTGACCCGTCCGCGACGGTCAATCGGAAAGCTCCTTGGTGACCAGGGAAGGGTTCTTGAGCACATATGGGCCATTGTCACAGGCGATGGTCGTTTTTATGCCCGGAACGGACTCCAGATAAGGATTGATGCCGGATGTTTTGTCCAGTGGCACGTAGACGCCGCCATGCTTGGCGACCCACTTGCGGACGGTGACGATTTCCCCGAAGAAAGCCCTGGCCTGTTGGTGAAGATGAAGCTGCAATGTTTGAAGGACGTTGAACTGAACCGCGAAAAAAACGCCGGCCAGAACCAGGGTGACAAAGATGGCGATTATCCCCAGATATTTCCGGACACTTCTTTTGGTGGACTCAATGCGGGCGATATGATTGACGGGATTGGAGTCGTGGTGACTCATATGTCCTCTTTATGCGGATCGGCAAATGGGCGGCACAGACGTTCCTGTTTGATTTTTCCGGCGTCCAAACCCGCTCCGTTTAAACCCTATGACGGAAACCAAGCAGAAACGGACGACGGCAACGGCTGGCGAAACACCCCATGGGGAGGGAACCCGGCCGCATCGAAAATAATGAATATTAATAGGTTGGTTGAATAATTTGAAGGGAAAAATGGGCTACCTTGAAAAACGGGGGCTGAAAGGTCCTTGGCTCCTCGACGGCGCCGGAGGGGATAATTTCTCTCTGGCCGTGGTCATTCCCGCCCTTGCTGAAAGCCGGACCCTGCCGGCCACCCTGGCAAGCCTGGAGCGTAACCCCGCCGATTTCCTCGAACGCACCCTGGTCGTGGCGGTGGTCAACAACACCCCCCAGGCGAGGGAAGCGGACCGGGAAGACAACCGCCAAACCCTGGCACAGCTGAAACGCTATAGCGGCCCTCTGCGCCTGGCCTGGGTGGACGCCGCCTCATCGGGGCGCGAGCTGCCCCTGGGGGAAGGGGTCGGCAGCGCCCGCAAGATCGGTTTCGACCTCGTTCTGCGGCACTGCCGAAACAACCGCGGGCCCCCTGCCATCCTCGTCTCTCTGGATGCCGATACCCTGGTGGACGAAAACTATCTGGCGGCCATCGATTCCCACTTCCGTTGCCATGACGAAGGCGGTGCGGTACTCCCCTTCCGCCACCGCTGTTGCGGGCATCCCGCCATCGACCGGGCCATTGCCCAATACGAGCTGTTCCTGCGCGGCTATGTCCTGGGCCTGTCCTGGGCCGGTTCCCCTTACGCTTGGCACACCATCGGCAGCGCCATCGCCTGCCGCGCCGACGCCTACGTGGCCTGCGGCGGAATGAACCGCCGCCCGTCGGCGGAGGATTTCTACTTCGTCCAGCAGTTGGTTAAAACCTGTGGAGTGACCCCGCTCCACGGCACCGTCGTCGGTCCCTCGCCGCGCCCCTCCCGCCGCGTCCCCTTCGGCACCGGTCCCACCGTGGCCGGGCTCCTCGGCACTCCCGGCAAGGGACTCGACTTCTATCCCGTGGAGGCCTTCGATATCCTCAAGGAGTGGCTGGCAACCATGGCCCGCAACCACGGGGATGAGGGACGCTTTCTCCTGGACAAGGCCCGCAACCTGTCCCCCCACCTGGAAAATTTTCTCCAGATGCTGAATTTTGCCGAAAACTGGCGCAAACTGCAGCGCAATCATGGGGATCCGCAACGTTTGCTGGCAGCCTTTCACGGCTGGTTCGACGGACTGCGCACCCGGCAACTCCTTCACCGCCTCGCCTGTAACCCCTTTTCCTGGCGCCACAGCGACCAGTCGGTGCCTCCGCTGATGAAGCGGCTTTTGCTTCCCCTGTCGCCGCACCCGCAGGTGCAACTGGAGATACTGCGCTGTCACCAGGGGGCCTATCCCGCCATTGCCGGGGCAAGGTGTGGACAATCAACGCTTTTTAACGCCCCGACACCTTGACAAAGCACGGCGGGAGTTTTACATTGCCAGGAGTTTTTTATTTTCAGGAGGTTTGGGATGCCAATCTACGAATACGAATGTGCAGAGTGTCACTCGGTTTTCGAGGTCGTGCAAAAGTTCGGTGCCGAACCGATCAGCGAGTGCAAATACTGCGGCGGCAAAGTGGAAAAAACGATTACCGCCGCCGCTTTCTCGCTCAAGGGGGAAGGCTGGTGCCGTACCGGTTACGCCCGCAAGCCGACATGGTACGACCATAGCGAGAAATACTACGATAAATCCCTGGCCAAGCATTGTTCCTATCGCGCCAAGGGGCAGGAACCGCCATCCTTCATGAAGGTTGACAAATAGCCTGCCACGAAGAGACCTGCCGTTTTTTATCCCCATTTCCTGCGGGAAATGGGGATTTTTTTGCCCCGACTCCATCTGTGGGGGAAAATGCCCCATCCTCCCCTGCCAGAAAAGGCTTTTTCCGGGATGGCAAAATTGCGTTGACCTTTTTTCCCCTTTGGTTATAAAGGAGGAAAAATTCTCAGTCGCCAAAGGGGGGAAACATGTTTTCCATCGATCAGGTCAAATCCACAGCCAAAGCCGATATCAAAACTCTCGTCTTTCCGGAAACCTATGACGACCGGATGCTGCAGGCCGCCGCCGTCATCTGCCGGGAAGGATGGGCGGACGTCATCCTTTTGGGCAACCCCGATTTCATCGAAGAAAGGCGCAAAGCCCTCGACATCGACCTGCGGCGGGCGGGGGTCGTGGAACCCGGCGCCCTTCCCGAACTTGCCACCTACATCGATGAACTTGTAGAAATCCGCAAGAAAAAAGGGTTGACCCGCGAGGAGGCCGAAAAACTTCTGACCGCCCGGGACAACCTCTTCTTCGGCGCCCTTATGGTCAAACGGGGCGATGCCGACGGCATGGTGGCCGGCGCCTCCAATTCCACCGGCAATGTGCTGCGCGCCGCCATTCAGATCATCGGCACCCTGCCCGGGATCAAGACCGTCTCTTCCTTTTTCCTGATGCAGACCCAAACCAAGGAGTTCGGTGAGGACGGCCTGCTGCTTTTCGCCGACTGCGCCGTCAACCCCCAGCCCACCGCCGAGGCCCTGGCGGAAATCGCCGTGACCACGGCGCGCACCAGCAAAACCCTGCCGGGGATCGAGCCCCGGGTGGCCATGCTTTCCTTCTCCACCAAGGGAAGCGCCGCCCATGCCGATGTCGACAAGGTCCTCCAGGCCCTGGAACTGGCCCGCCGGATGGCTCCCGAGCTGGCCATCGACGGCGATTTCCAGGCCGACGCCGCCCTCGTCCCCAGCGTGGCGAAAAAGAAGGCCCCCGATTCACCCGTCGGCGGCAAGGCCAACATCCTCATCTTCCCCGACCTCGACGCGGGGAACATCGCCTACAAGCTGGTCCAGCGTCTGGGCCAGGCGGAAGCCTACGGCCCCATCATCCAGGGGCTGGCCAAACCGGTCAACGACCTGTCCCGAGGCTGCTCGGTGGAGGACATCGTCGCCGTGGCGGCGATCACCGCGGTGCAGGCCCAGGGATAGGACGAGGAGCACACCGCCGGGTCTCTCTCACCAGCCTTTGAGAACATTAAAAAAGCCGGGAATCCATTCCCGGCTTTTTTAATGTTCTTTTATTCTCGGCCGCGCGCCGATGACAAAAGTCAGCCCACCTTGAAGTCGGTATGGATGAAGCTGTAATCGAATTCCGTGTGGGCCTTGTAGGTTCCGTTGAGGATGCCCATCACATCCTCGATCAGCACCAGTTCCTCGTTGGTCGGGATGACGAAAATCCTCACCCGCGAATCGGGCGTGCTGATATCGCTTTCCACCCCCCGCTTGACGGCCGCCATGTTTTTTTCCTTGTCCAGGTGGATTCCCAGGGGCCCCAATTCGGCCACGGCCATCTCGCGGATCTTCCAGCCCATCTCGCCGACACCGGCGGTAAAAACAATGGCGTCCACCCGTCCGAGAACGGAGCTGTAGGCGCCGATGTACTTGCGGATCCGGTAAGACTCCAGTTCCAGAGCCAGTTGGCACTTCTCGTCACCGCGTTCGGCGTAAACAAGGACATCACGCCGGTCGGAAAAGCGGCCGGTGACACCGAGCACCCCCGACTTCTTGTTGAGGATGGCGTCCATCTCCTTGGAGGTGTACCCCTCCTGCTCCATCATGAAACCGGGGATGGCGGGATCGATATCTCCGCAGCGGGTGCCCATCACCGCCCCTTCCAGCGGGGTCATGCCCATGGAGGTGTCCACGGAAACCCCGTTGCGCACGGCACAGAAGGAGGAGCCGTTGCCGATGTGCAGAGTAATCATGTTGCAATTTTTAACCGGCTTGCCGAGAAGCACCGCCGCCCTCTTGGAAACGTAGAGATGGCTGCTGCCATGCATTCCGTAGCGGCGCACCCCGTATTTCTGATACCATTCGTAAGGGAGGGCATATACGAAAGCCCGGTTCGGCATGGTCTGGTGAAAGGCGGTATCGAAGACCGCCACCTGAGGGACGTTGGGAAGAAGCGCCTGAACCGCCTCGATACCGGAAACGTGGTGCGGGTTATGAAGGGGAGCCAGGTGCTGCACGGCACGAATGCCGTCAAGGACTTCCGGGGTAATCAGCATCGACTGGGTGAAGTGTTCGCCGCCGTGGACAACCCGGTGTCCCACGGCGTCGACGGGGATGGTTCCCTTTTTTTTGCCGTGGAAGGATTCCTGCGCCAGGGTCTCCAGCACCAGGCCGATGGCCGCGCGGTGGTCCCGGCACTCATGGGCCTCCCGGTAGGGTGCGCGGCCGGGGACCTCATGCACGATAAAGGAATCGGAAACTGCCACCCTCTCGACCCCCCCCCTGGCTAGCAAGCGTTTTTCTTTCCAATCAAACAACTGGTACTTGACCGAGGAACTGCCACAATTCAATGCCAGAATATCCATTGAAATCGAGTCTCCATCCTCCGTGAGTCGCCCGTTGACGGGCCGGCGCGATCCGCCCGCCGCCTGCCGGAGAAAGCGGGTTCGAACCAAAATAGGGTTGGTTTAAAACGTCAAAGCAAGAACGGCATTATACCGGGCAAGTCTAAAAAAAAGAAACTTGAAATGCAAGGATTAGAAATCATTCCCGTCATTTTCCTGAAAAAATTGCGAACTAGCTGAAAATAATTGCATTTTTCCTCTTATTCGGGATGTCTTCCCCAGGTAAAACAGCATCTCACACCATTCGCAAGACAAGTTGGAGCACGCGGGAGAAATCCGCCTTAATGCCTGGACAAAACCAAACAAGTAGTGTAGGATAGCGCCGTTTTTCAGGTTTTCTTTCTTTACTCAACTCTGAAGGAGGTGATTGCTTTGGCATATACCATCAATGACAAATGCACGAACTGTGGAGCATGTGAACCGGTATGTCCCGTAGAAGCCATCAGTGAAAAAGGTAATGCTCGGGTTATCGATCCCGGTACCTGTATCGACTGCGGCGCCTGCGTGGAAGCTTGTCCCGTCAACGCCATCCTGGCCGGCTAAAGACGACTATGAAAAAGGGGCGAACCGACCGGTCGCCCCTTTCATTTTTGGGTAACTGTTTACCCTCTTTCCGCCACGGGTTGACATAAAAGCAAAAAATCTGATCCCACAGCAGGCTATCCAAAAACCCCATTCCGGTGGTTTTTCAACCCCTCGTGTCCTTCCCCTTCCCGCCTTGGTGCTCTCAACGATCGGCCGGTATCGGATTTGATTCATTGACATCGACGGAAAACTCGGCCAGCCGGTCCGGCACGTTCTGAAAAACAATGATAAATGGAATCGATTTCCCCGGAGCCGTGGTCAGATTGGAAAAATCACCTCCGAACTGATTGTTCATCGCCTCCTCAATCCTCCTCAGAGAAAGGGTCCGCAGCGCTTCGTCATCGAGAGGATTGCCGCAGTAGGCGATTTTCTGGGCGATCGGTTTGCCGGTGGTATCGTAGAGAATCCCCTTGACCGAGATAGTGCCGCGCGGTTGGGAAAATTGGTTGAGCGCCTGGCCGCGAATGACGAAAAGCTGACCCGCATCCCGGTTAACCACAAAAAAACCCTCGATCTGGGTCAGGCGAATCCGCCCCTCCGCCGTTGCGGACGGAGAATCGGCCTTCCCCAGCAGCCGGCCGGCCTCCAAAGACTCGCCGCTCCAGTAAAGATAGCCGGCCAGACCGCCGCCAATGGCTGCGGCTACCAGAATCAGGACAAGCAACAACCGGCCCGCCAGCGAGGACTGTTTTTGCGGCGGCTCAGAGTGCACCAAGTCAACGGGCCCCTGCCCTTTCTCCATGGATGGGAGGGGGGGCGGCGGCGAAAAATCTTCACCGACATCCTCGGCCGCCAAGGCTTCTTCTTCCCTCGGCGCGCTCCCCCTGGAAGGTCCCTCGAAGCTGTCCGTAAAAGCGAAGTCCCTATCCGGATTCCCAGTCTCGTCACTTTCTTTTGGGGACAGAGTGGAAGCGGAGCCGTTTTCATCGCCAAAAACAAAATCGGCCGGATCAAAGGGGGAGGATTCCTCACCGGACGAGTTCCATGGGCTGTCGGAGACCGACAACTCCTGGCCGCTTTCCTCAGAATCCCCTGCCAAAGCGGCCGCCGAGTCGACCGGTTTCTCCTCCTTTTCATGTTCCTCGGAAAAGATCTCCAGTTCCGGCAATTCTTCCGATGAAAAGGGGAAAACCATAAACACGGAACCGCAGCGGGCGCAGCGCACCTTGGTCCCTGCCGGCTTGACCTTTTCCTCCAGCAGATTGTAGCGGGTTCCGCAGTCTTCACAGCGGATGATCATGTATCTTCCCCTTCCCCGTGGAACAAAATCATTTTATCGAATAGATTCCCGCCAGATTGCGGTATTTTTCATCATAATCGAGGCCGTAGCCGACGAGGAAACGGTCTTCCACCACGATGCCGACATAGTTGGCCTCAAAGGGAATCACCCGAGCGGCTTTTTTGTCAAGAAAGACGCAGGTTTTAAGACTTCGGGGTTGGCGGCTCAGCAGTTTCTGGTAAAGAAATTCCAGGGAATAACCGCTATCCACTATATCCTCGACAATCAGGACATCTTTGCCCTGAACGGCCAGGGTGATATCTTTGCGCATCTCCACAATCCCGGAAGAGGTCGACCGCGACCCGTAACTGGCCAGCTGGACGAAATCGATTTTCGCGGGGATCGCCAGTTCCCGGGCCAGATCGGAGAGGAATATGAAAGAGCCCTTGAGAATGCCGACCAGGATGATTTCCTTCTCGCGGTAATCGCGATTGATCTCGGCGGCCAGGCGTTTCACCTGGGAAGTGATGAAATCACGGCTGTAAACCAGTTCAAGCCCTGCATAATCCATGGGAATTTTCCGTCACGAAAAAAGGGGTGAAAGAACAAAACCAGCTCATACCGGTGGTCCGGACAGAGGGAAAGGCGTGCGGCTTTTTTCCAAACAATAGCCCAAAAACGACCTTTTTTCCCCGCCCTTTTCGGAAAATTATCTTAAATGGATAAAAATCCCCTGTCAAACCATAAGCCGAGTTATTCAGGACATCCATGGCAACCGGTTTCCCCATTGAATTACCAGCGGCGCTTGTCCGCCATCCCCGGTCGTGTCCGTTTCCGGAGTTTCGTGGTGCCGCAGGTGCCCTGGCGGTGGGCGTCACCCGCCCCGGCCTGAGCTGGCACCACAGGCCCGAGGACAACGAAACCCGGCGAAGAAACGGTTCGCAAAAAACCAGGGAACAAATCCCATTGGCTGTTGCCGATTCCCTGTGATACCATCCGTCCAAAGCCCCCTTGTCTCCCATCCCGCAATCGAGCCCATCAACGCTTTTCCAAAATTTTATCCGAGGCAAAAATGAACCCTTCGCGCCCATTTCTTTATCCCCCAGCATTGTTGATACTTCTTGTTGCCCTGTTAGGCCCCGGGTCTGTCCGGGCTGAAACAGCCAAAGCCCTCCCCCGAATCTCGATTGAAAAGACCAGCCACAATTTCGGCCAGATTTTCAGCGGCGAAAAGGCTTCCCACGTTTTCAGCTTCAGCAACAGCGGCGGCGCGCCCCTGGTTATCGAAAAGGTTCGTCACTCCTGCGGTTGCACGGCGACCGTGCTCAGCTCGACAACCCTCGCCCCCGGCGCAACGGGGCAACTTCAGAGTACTTTCAGCAGTACCGGCTTTTTTGACGAAGTGGTTAAAACCATCTATCTCTACAGCAACGATCCCGATCATCCCGTAGTCCAGCTTCATCTGCGCGGTGTCGTCCAGCAGGAAATCGTCACCAGGCCCAATCGGGTCAGTCTTGACAAGATGATCCCGGAAAAAACCGTAACAAGCCAGATCAAATTGGTACACAATGGAAAAAACAACATTTCTTTCGGCCCCGTCCAGACCACTACAGCGGAACTGAAAGCTGAACTGTCCTCCACGGGGCTCTCCCCGGGAGGAAGCGCCACCGTCACCCTCGCCGTCACTCCGCAACCGGGGAAGCGGCGTTTCGGAGGTTTTGTCATCATCCCCCTTCACGGCGCCCACGCCAAGGAAATCCGCATCCCGGTCTATGCCAGCGTCGCCGTCTCCCCGTCTTCCCAGACACCCCCCTCCCAGCCCTGAGGTGGCCGGTGAAACCCGAGATACCGTGGAGAGGCTTTCTATTCGGCCGGGAAACGGAGAAAGACACTCGTAACAACATGGCCCCATTAGATATTGCATCCACCACGGGGTTGCGGTATAAACAGGATTCAAAGCGCGATTAGCTCAGTTGGATAGAGCGTTGGCCTCCGGAGCCAAAGGTCGGGCGTTCGAGTCGCCCATCGCGCACCAAA
>JAAYDE010000097.1 GCA_012729375.1 Deltaproteobacteria bacterium
AAAGCCAAAGTGACCTGCAGAAAAGCTTACGGTTTTCGCAACCTCGAAGTTCTAAAAGTTGCTTTATATCATACACTTGGGTGCCTGCCGGAACCGGATAGCACCCACAGATTCTGCTGAAGAACCATAAATTCAAAGTTGTCAACGACTCCTTTGGCCATGACGCGGGGGATCGTGTTTTGGTCGATTACGCCCTCCTGATGCGGGAAAACACGCGGGAGGAAGACCTGGTCGCCCGTTTCGGCGGGGAGGAATTTGTCATCGCCCTCCCTTATACCGATGGCAATCAGGCCTCATTGCTGGCGGAACGTTTGCGGAAAAGACTGTCGCAGCTGGATCTGCTCGGGAACGGGCACCTTGTCACCGCCAGTTACGGCGTCAGCCAGTGGAAGCAAAATGAAGACATTACGGATCTCCTCAAACGGGCCGATAAGGCCCTGTACCAGGCCAAGGGAACAGGGCGCAACAGGACCATCTTTATCGGCTGATCAAAATCCTGAATTTTGTCCGGCTGGTGAAAACCTGCCCAGGCTCGGAGATGAAATGTTGACGCCGGAAACCAATTCCTCTTTATAATGGCCCCAGGAGTTGTGTCCTTAAATCGATCGGAAGAACCCACCCTGAACCGTCATTTGGGAGGTACTGCCTTACAACCTGCCCGATCCACATAGATTTCCTCCTCTATTCCATGAGTCGCCACCATCTTTCTGAAGAAAGGGCTTCCTGGAATAATGAAATCCGCTTACCGCCTGCGCTGGCTGGCCTTTGGTCTGACAATCCTCACCCTCACCTTGAGTGGCGTTTACCTGTGGCGGCTTTCCTCCGACCACCGGCAGGTGCGCCTCGATGCCGTCGACGCCGCCGGCAGGCGCGCCCGGCAGTTGGCGGAATTGCAGGCCCATCACATGAAGGCGCTGTTTCTGGGGATCGATTCGTCGCTTCGTCAATTTCGGGACGCCCTCGAGTCCGATAATCTTGAGGGAGCCCGGTTGATTGCCAGGAATGTGCTCGGCATATACCCTGCCGGATCGGTCGTTCACCTGGCCAGAATCGATGTTCAGGGCAATATGCGATACGCCACCGTCGAGCTGCCCAAACCCGTTTATGTAGGCGACCGGGATTATTTCCGCTTCTATCAGACCGACGACGGCAAGGACGAGCTATTCATCAACAGGCCGGTGATGTCCCGGTCGACCCACCAATGGGTGGTGCTGTTTACCCGCCCGCTCAAAAAGGATGACCGCTTTGACGGTGCCGCCTTCATTTCCCTCTCACCCCGCTATTTTGCCGACATGCTGACCGATCTGGCGATGGCTCCCGGCGACATAAGCGCCATTCTTCACGAAGATGGGACCTACATTGCCCGCAGCCGCGACCTGGACAGCATCCTCGGCAAATCCGTCCCCCCAGACAGACCCCCTCTTCGCAAGGACGCTCCCCGGCAAGGTATCTATCGCGCCAACAGCATCCACGACAACCAACCGCGCATTTTCTCCTGGTTCAAACTGGCAGACTATCCGCTCATCGTCATGGTCGGCCTGGATGAAAAGGCCATTCTCGCTCCGATCGAAAAGACCATCCATCTCAGCAAAACGCGCAATCTGATCGGTGTCAGCCTGGTTTTTGCGCTGACTGTGGCCCTTGCCATGCTGTTGCTGCGCACCGCACGGCAACAGGAAAACCTGGAAAAAAGCGAAGGGTTGTACCGGGAGCAGAGCCGACGCCTGGCTGAGGTCATTTGGGGAACCGATGCCGGTACCTGGGAATGGTACCCGCAGGAGGACAAAATCATCGTCAATGAGCGATGGGCCGAGATGCTCGGTTATTCGCGGCAGAGGCTGCTGCGCGCCGGTCATGGTGTTCTAAGTCAATCTCAACTGAAACGCCTGTTGGACCCCGACGGAATGAATCACATCAGCGAGCAGTTGGAGCGCTGCTATCGGCGCGAGACGGATATTCTCGATTGCGAAGTGCGCATGCAGCACAAAAACGGCCACTGGATTTGGGTTCTGGCTCGGGGCAGGGTCGTGGAATGGGGCGGGGACGGCCGTCCCCTGAGGATGTCGGGCACCTTTCAGGACATTACCAGGCGCAAACTTTCCGAAGAAAAACTGAAATATATCGCTTACTACGATTTGCTGACCGAACTCCCCAATCGTCTTTTGCTGGGCGTTTACATGAAAAAGGCCATGGCCCAATGCAACCGCGATGGAAGCTGGCTTGCCGTCGCCTATATCGATCTGGATGGCTTCAAGGAAGTCAACGATCGTTACGGGCACGATGTGGGCGATCAATTTCTCATCGCCGTGGCCAATCGCATGCGCGATAAGATGCGCGAGGTCGATACGCTGGCCCGGATCGGTGGAGACGAGTTTGCCGCCCTGCTGGTCGGCTTGACCAAGCCGAGTGACTGCGAACCCTGCCTTAAGCGAATTCTGAGGGCGGTTTCCGATCCTTTTTCCCTGAGTGAAAAAGTAGTGCAAATCTCTGCCAGTATCGGTGTCACCTTTTTCCCGCAGGAAGGGGCGGACGCCGAACAGTTGCTCCTACAGGCCGATCAGGCCATGTATGCAGCTAAGCAGGGGGGCAAAAACCATTACCGCCTGTTCACGAAAGATCGGGCAGAATCCACGATGGAAGAAATTGAAAGGACAAGGGAATTCCGTCGTCCTTTGGAGAATTGAGGATTCCTGCGATGATTGAAGGGGCGGTTGCTTTCCCGCCAGATGGTAAACCGGCTCTTCCACCAGAATCCAACAAGCCGTCGCCTGAAAAACCGTTTTTCGGATAGCCGCTCAGGACTCGATCCGAAGACGCCGGTTCCTTCTTTTTCTTTCCTGACCGAGGGCGCCCGCAGCCAGCATGGTGCTGACAACTGCTCCTGAAAGGTGTTCGCGCAGGCCCTTCCGGCAAATCCGCAAGAAGGGTCCGCAAAGTTGAAGCCGGCAGGAAAGCCCGAAAAGAAACGGATTCGGAGGCAGGTCCGCCGTTGGATGAAGGAGCCTCAGTAATCATCAACCGAGAACCCACCGCCTGAGCGGGGGCGGACGGTGCCCGACCGGCCGCTGCCATAGTCGTGGATATTGTAGCCACCACCCGACCGCGGCGTAACCTCCCTCTGTGTGTCGGTGTCGTAATCATGGGTCGACCATCCGCCGCTGGCGCGGGGACGGATATCGCTTTGTGCGCCGGTATCGTAGTTGTAGGATCGGTAACCAACTCCAGCCCGTGGCGACACATCGATGGTGGCGCCACGGTTAGGGTCGTAAAAGGAATAGCCGCCACCGGCTTTGGGTCGGCAGTCAACCTGCGCGCACACCTAGGTTGCCGCAGTAAAGACCAGGACACAGCAGATGGCTCCCTTTCTCATCGGACCCTCCTTAAGATCAAAATCGGAACAGACACGGCTAAAGGGGCAAATGATCGCCCACCTGCCGGATGTCTGCCCCTATCGAAGCTCACCAAAGTATATCAATTTCCATCCGCTGTGAGTGATTTAGTGTGGGAGCGCCCCGGTTCGGGGCGCTTAATCGTTCCCGATCCCTTGGGAAAGGGTTTTTACGGAACATTCTCTCCACGGCATCCATGACCCGCTGTGCCGGCACCATGTTCTTAAAGGTTCTGATGATCACTTGTCATTGGAATTTTATGGGGTCAGGCTTGGAAAATTGAAACTTTCAAACTTTAAAGCCTGACCCCGCTTCCCCTGCTTCAGGGGGTCAAACGAAAGCCCGTCGCCTACGGCAGCTCCGGAAGGAAACTCTCCCCCCACCGTCTGATCCGCATGGCCTGCGGTGATCCCCGAATCTTCCAAAAGAAGCTGGAGATGCCCGCCCTGAACACCGCCGTGGTGGTGCTCGTGGACGCCTCCGGAAGCATGTTCAGCCAGGCCGGGACGAACCTGCGCTGCTGCGATATCGCCAATGCCAGTGCCTTTGCCCTGCATCACACCCTCTATGGCCTGTCCGGAGTCAAGGTGGCGACCGCCGAGTTCTCGGGCCG
>JAAYDE010000098.1 GCA_012729375.1 Deltaproteobacteria bacterium
ATATGCCGGGCAGTGGCGCTCCGTAACCGGATGGCATCCAAAGAGGAGATATGAAGCCTTTTGTTATATTTTTGACCGCTTTTATCGTTGTTCTGGCGATGATTCCCTTTCTGGTGCGCTGGGGCCTTGAAAAGGATATCGTCGACAGTCCCGAAGAGCGCAAGATCCACCGGGTCGCCAAGCCGCGCCTGGGGGGCATCGCCATCTGCATGGGCCTGCTTTTCAGCATCCTCTGTTTCTGCCAGGTGACGCCGGCGGTGCGGGGGATTCTGGCCGGCGGGCTGCTTCTTTTCTGGGCGGGGGTGATGGATGACCTCAAGGGCCTTTCGGCCCGCCAAAAACTGACCGGACAGGTTCTCAGCGCCGCCGTCGCCGTTGCCGTCGGCGGCCTCACCATCAGCAACCTGGGGAATCTCTTCGGCTTCGGCGACCTGATCCTGCCCCCCTGGATCGGGGTTCCCTTCACCATCTTCGCCATCGTCGGGATGATCAACGCCATCAACCTGTTCGACGGCCTGGATGGCCTGGCCGCCGGGGTGTCGATCATTGCCCTGAGTATATTTATCGTCTTTGCCCTTTTCACCGGCAACAGGCTCGTGGTCACTCTGGGCGCCGGCCTGCTGGGCGCCCTGCTCGCCTTCCTCAAGTACAATTTTTACCCCGCGCGCATCTTCATGGGCGATGCGGGAAGCATGCTGTGCGGCTTTTGTCTGGCCTGTCTGGCCATTGTCCTGACCCAGGCTCCGAACTCCTCCCCCGACCTGGTCAGCCCCGCCCTTCCGGTCCTGGTTCTGGGCCTGCCGATCATGGATACCCTGTGGGTCATGGGGCGGCGTCTGGGTTACGGCAGGAACCCCTTCGCCCCCGACAAGACGCACCTTCACCACCGCCTGCTGCAACTCGGTTTCAGCCATCTTGCCGTTGTCCTGACGATTTGGGCAGGCACCCTTGGCTGGGGCTTTTTGGCGGTCTTGCTTCGCCACAGCCCCGAATATTTCGCCTTGGGACTCTTCCTTGTCTTGTCCCTGGTGAGATATGCCCTGCTGAAAGGCTTGCTCAAAGGTCTCAGGGGCCGTCCCCAAGGCGGACTGGTCGGCCGGGCCGGCTTGTCGGGGATTGTCCGGGGGCGGCCTAATTGAATTTAGAAAAGGACTGTCATGCTGCGTGAATGCCTCTGGAAATCCCTCTGTCCGCTCCTTTTGGCGGCCTTGCTTGGCGGCCCCTTTGTACCCGGCGCCTGGGCCGCCTCGGCCAACGTGCCCCTCGACAGTTGGGTCTATCCGGCCCTCGACAAGTTGACCGGCCTCGGCCTGATCCAATCTTCCCTTCAGGGGATGCGCCCCTACACCCGCGAGGAGACGGTCCGCCAGGTGCTTGAAGCGCGGGCCGCGGCGGCGGACCGCGTTCTTCCCGTCGCCGCCGGAGAACTGCTGCGCCGCCTGGAGAGGGAATTCGCCGTCGAAGTGGCGGCCGCCGCGGCGCGCCGCGAGCGGCCCGCCCACCTGACCCTGACCAGCGGCGATCTGGTCCGCGACGAAGCCGGGCGCTTCCATGTCCCCCACCGCCTCACCAACACCGACAACAAGAAAGGCCGCTTCCGCCTGCGGGCCCTGATCCGCCCCGACGGGGCGGGCCTCGAGGCGCCGGCGATTTACGCCGACCGCAATGACGATGGGGTCGCCGATGATCTGCTGCCGGTGACCGATCCCGTCCTTCTCGAAGCCGGGGAAGTCTTTCCTTTCCTGGTCCGCGTGCCCCCTTCCGATGGCGCCGAAGCCGGTGAAATCACCGTGCGCGTGGCCGCCTCCGAGGAACGCGACACCAACTCACGGGAATGGCTCACCCCCTGCCGCGAAATCCGCCTCGACTACGTTTACCGGGACGGCGACAAGTCCTCTTATCCCGGCACCAACGCCCGCCAGTTCCCCCTCGACTACAACAACTTCGGCATCAATTACGGGGAAGGGCACAACCTGCGCCTCTCCTTCCAGTCGGAAGTCAATGTCGGCTCCCTCTTCCATCTCTCGGTGCGGCCCTTTCTGCTCTACGACGAGGAGGACGACGACCTCCACCTGCGCCTTCTCGAAGGCAAGGCGGCCCTCGGCCTGGGGCACTTCGAGGTCTCCGCCGGACGTCAGGCCCTGTGGTGGGGGCAGGGGCGCCACGGCAGCCTGATCCTGACCAACAACGCCCAGCCCCTCGACATGGTCCGCGTCAACACCGCCCGGCCCCTGCGCCTGCCGGCCCTCTTCGGTTTCCAGGGAGCTTTCGGCTTCGATCTTTTCTGGAGCCGCCTGGAGGACAACCGCGCCGTGCCCGAGCCCTACATGGCCGGCCTGCGTCTCACCCTCAAGCCGCTGCCGTGGCTCGAGGTGGGCGCCTCCAGGACGGTCCTCTTCGGCGGCGAAGGGCGGCCGGGGGTCGACTTCGATGAGTTTTTCACCATTCTCGGCGGCAAAAACCCCAAATCGGGCGAGGACAACCAGAACTCGGTGGCCGCCATCGACGCCCGTCTGCGCCTGCCCTTCCTGTGGAACGCCGAACTCTACGGCGAACTGGGGGGCGAGGACGAGGCCGGCATGTGGATCGCCAAGAAGGCCTACCTGGCCGGCCTCTACCTGCCCCGCCTCGAACCCACCGGGCGCCTGAGCCTGCGCATCGAGCACGCCGACCTCAATTTCGAGGGCAACGGCCCCGTCTGGTACCGCCACGGCACCTATCGCTCCGGCTACACCTACGAGGGGAACCTCCTCGGTCACCACGCCGGCGGCGACGCCCGCGACACCTTCGTCGAGATGGAGGTGTTGTGCCCCCGCGATCTCACCCTGGCCTTGTCCGTCGACATCGAGAAGCGGGGCTACAGCCAGCCGGCGGTGGAAAAGCATATCCAGCCCGGCATCCGCGCCGAGTGGCAGGTGAAGGATTCGATGCGCCTCGATCTTCTCTACCGCTACGACCGGATCGAGAATTTCGGCAATGAGCAGGGAAGGGACCGCGATGCCCATCTGGCCGCGGCGTCCATTTCCTATACATGGTAGCGGTTGCCAAGGGGGAAGGGCTGTCCTATGATGG
>JAAYDE010000010.1 GCA_012729375.1 Deltaproteobacteria bacterium
AAATTTTGAGATTTGAAAGAGAAGTGAATGATCACCGAAGACCACCTGGAGCAACTCTGCCTCGACTGGTTCAGAACCGCCGGCTACAACTACGCCTACGGACCCGACATCGCCCCGGACGGCGTAACGGCGGAGCGCCGCGACTATCATCAGATCGTCCTTTTCGGCCGCCTCCTTTCCTCCCTTAAAATGATCAACCCTCACATCCCCTTTGAAACCCTCGAAGAAGCCGCCCTGGCCGTCGTCAAGCCTCAATTCCCCGTCCTGATCCAGAGCAACCGGGCCTTTCACAAGCTCCTCATTGAAGGCATCCCCGTCGAATACCAAAGGCCCTCACCCCTGGCCCCTCTCCCAACGAGCGAGGGGAACAGGGTGTGCGATCACGTCCAGTTGATCGATTTCCAGAATGCCGACAACAATCAATTCCTGGCCGTCAACCAGTTCACCATCAAGGGCACCCGGCAACCGCGGCGTCCCGACATCGTCGTTTTCATCAACGGCCTGCCCATGGCCGTGATCGAACTGAAGAACCCCGCCGACGAGAACGCCGATGTATGGGGCGCTTACAACCAACTTCAGACCTACAAGGACGAGATCGCCGACCTGTTCGTTTTCAACGAGGCTCTGGTGGTCTCGGACGGCCTGACGGCCCGGATCGGATCGCTGACCGCCGGCAAGGAATGGTTTCTCCCCTGGCGGGCCATCAAAAACGAAAACGACAAGCCGCTCCTCGAATTCGAACTGGAAACGGTCGTCCGGGGCTTTTTCGACCGCAAACTGTTTCTCGACTATATCCGCTACTTTGTCCTCTTCGAGCAGGTAGACGATAGCCTCATCAAAAAGATCGCCGGGTATCACCAGTTTCACGCCGTGCGCGAGGCCGTGCGGGTAACGCTGATCGCCTCGGCTCCGATCCAACAGGAACAGGTCAGGTCCGGCCGGGCCACCTACGGCCGGGAGGTCGCGCCCGGCTGCCGCAAAGCCGGGGTGGTCTGGCATACCCAGGGCTCGGGAAAAAGCCTCTCCATGGCCTGCTACGCCGGGAAACTCCTCCAGCAGCCGGAGATGAACAATCCGACCATCGTGGTGGTCACTGACCGCAACGATCTCGATGGCCAGCTTTTCAACACCTTCTGCAACGCCCAGGAACTCCTCAAACAAACCCCTGTTCAGGCCGACAGCCGGGAAGAACTGCGGGAATTCCTCACCTCCCGCCAATCCGGAGGCATCCTTTTCACGACGGTCCAGAAGTTTTCCCTGCTCAACGGCGAAGAGAGGCATCCGGCCTTGAGCGGCCGCTCCAATATCGTTGTTATCAGCGACGAGGCCCACCGCAGCCAGTACGGCCTGAAGGCCAAACTGGACAACAAAACCGGCCGCTACATCTTTGGTTTCGCCAAACACATGCGCGACGCCATCCCCAACGCCTCCTTCATCGGCTTCACCGGCACTCCCATCTCCCAGGAGGACAAGGATACCCGCGCCGTCTTCGGCGATTATGTCAGTATCTACGACATCCAGGACGCCGTGGACGACGGCGCGACCGTGCCGATCTATTACGAATCACGGCTGGCCAAGCTCGATATCAACCGGGACGAGATCGACAAACTGAACCAAGAGGTGGAAGAGGTCATCGAGGACGAGGAAGAACTCACCCTGCGGGAGAAGACCAAGAGTCGCTGGGCGGCTCTGGAGAAGCTGGTCGGGGCCGGTCCCCGGATACGGGAGGTGGCGGAAGACCTGATCAGGCATTTCGAGGAACGAACGGCCACCTTGGACGGCAAAGGGATGATCGT
This sequence comes from Deltaproteobacteria bacterium, assembly GCA_012729375.1. Lineage (GTDB taxonomy): Bacteria > Desulfobacterota > Desulfuromonadia > Desulfuromonadales > JAAYDE01 > JAAYDE01. The sequence continues at coordinate 1,797 of JAAYDE010000010.1, forward strand.
CTGCATGAGCCGGGAAATCTGCGTCCACCTTTACGATGCCATTGCCGGCTTGCGCCCCGAATGGCATGACAAAGACCCCGAGAAAGGGGCCATCAAGATCGTCATGACCGGCTCCGCCGCCGACCGGGAGCTGCTGCGCCCGCATATCTACAGCAAACAGACGAAAAAACGCCTGGAGAAACGCTTCAAGGACCCCAAGGACCCCTTCCGGCTGGTGATCGTGCGGGATATGTGGCTGACCGGCTTCGACGCCCCCTGCTGCCACACGATGTATGTCGATAAGCCGATGCGCGGCCACAACCTGATGCAGGCCATCGCCCGCGTCAACCGGGTCTTCAAGGACAAGCCGGGGGGCCTGGTCGTGGACTATATCGGCATTGCCAACGAATTGAAGGCGGCCCTGAAGATTTATGCCGCTTCCCAGGGGCGCGGCGAGCCTACCCTGCGTGTCGAGGAGGCCCTGTCCATTCTGTTGGAGAAAATGGAGGTCGTGCGCGGCATGTTCCACGGCTTCGATTACAGCGGCTATGCAAGCCAGGCCACCCAACTGCTGGTGCCCGCTGCCAACCAAATCCTTTCTCTGAAAGAGGGCAAAAAACGCTTTCTCGACGCCGTGACGGCCATCGCCAAAGCCTTCGCCCTGTGCGGCACCTTGGACGAGGCCGCCGGACTGCGGAAGGAGATCGCCTTTTTCTCGGCCATCAAGGTTGCCATCACCAAATGCACCTCGGTGGACAAGAAACGCACCGAGGAAGAGAAAAACTCGGCCCTGAAGCAGATCCTCGACAACGCCGTCATCGCCGAAGGGGTGGCGGACATCTTCAAGCTGGCCGGGCTCGACAAACCCAACATCGGCCTGCTGTCCGACGAGTTTTTGGAAGATGTCCGTCTCATGAAGAGCCGGAACCTGGCCGTCGAGCTTCTGGAAAAGCTCCTGAAGGACGAAATCCGGGCCAGGACCCGCACCAATGTCGTGATGGAAAAGAAATTCGGCGACCGTCTCCTCGACACCCTGAAGCGCTACCATGCCAGGGCCGTGGAGACCGCCCAGGTTATTGAGGAACTGATCCAGATGGCCAAGGATTTCAAGGCGGCCCTGAAGCGCGACGAAGAGTTGGGCCTGAATGCCGATGAAATCGCTTTCTATGATGCCCTGGCCGACAACGAAAGCGCTGTGCATGAACTGGGGGATGCAACGCTAAGGAAAATCGCCGTGGAAATCACCGAAAAGCTGCGCGCCAACACCACGGTCGATTGGCAGAAGCGCGATAATGTCCGCGCCAAACTGCGGAATCTGGTGCGGAGAGCGCTGCGGAAATGGAAGTATCCGCCGGACAAGGCCCCGGCGGCGGTGGAGCTGGTTTTAAAGCAGGCGGAGGTGCTCTGCGAG